>CAJMDR010000096.1 GCA_905212215.1 uncultured Porphyromonadaceae bacterium | reverse complement strand
TCAGTTAACAATCGTTTTTAAACAACCTCTAAATATCCATCCCCCGTCATTGTTGATATCTTGATGAATTGTTATCCTTGGAACGTTCCATTTGTGCAACACCATTATCGGAAATGAGACAGGTAGTTCAAAATGACCTACGAATGCCTCTGTCTTGCGTCGCGCTCCTTTACCCTCCGAGCTATTGGCTCGTACAGATACCTCAAAGCGACCCGCATTAGGAAACGATACTTTCTGACTCACAGAAGCTCCGGCAGTGGTGGTGCCTGTGTATATGACTTTGTCATCTGCAAGAATCTCGTATTCAAGAACTCCGCTAATCGGTTCTCCTCCGAATGTCTTTACAGGTGCCACAAACGACACTGACCCTGTGTTCCCTTCACCACGTGTCACTTTAAGGTCATTTGGCCTTCCGGGAGCACCTATCCATGCTTCGTATGGGATAGAAGCCACACGAACATGGACAGTGTCAATAAAATTCAACACCTTGGGTTTCATTGTTGCCAAAGGGATTTCAAACAGTTTGTAATTATTGCGCTTGCCTTTATTTTCTTGAGTCGTTGTGTACATATAAAAGATTTCCCGGTTTCGGTCGAATACCGCAGAACAGCTGACTTCCGTATACAAATCAAGACCAAGTGATTTTGTAAAAATGGTATCTCCAGTTTCTTTATTGATTTTACTTATGACACCGGCTTGATCCAGTGAATACAGACTACCGAGATGGTCTATGCCGTAACACAGCACACCAACCTTTATATCCTTTGACACATCATAAATCTTTAGTGGATCTTTAGATTTTCCAAAATAGAATTTCTTCGTGGTCATATCCATGATACAGCCATAGAAAGTGCCATCGTCATCCTTTACAATTGAATATGGATGGCGTTTAGGCGCACATTCGCTATACGCGAAAATTTTCAAATGATTACTGATTGTTGACATTTGTACGCGGGATATGAGCCGAGGTCTGTGAAAATAAGATCGAAAACCGTTAGGTGGCAATACGATATTAAAGTATCTCCCAGTACTATATTGGAAAACAAATTATCCGGATCCTCATATAGGGACATTCGATATTTCTTGGAAACACCATCTGTATATTTAATGGGATATAACCATAAAGGACCTTGCCATTGCTGTACCCATATAGTTGGGTTGTCGGGGTCGTATTCGTACCACCGGTAGCCGTTTCATTCATGTACGGCATATTCCCCGGTGGGGGAGTGAGTCTTTGGATGGCTTGCGTGGGTGAGGAAGTCGGCAACGCGACGGAAGCCGCGTCCTCTTGTTCCTGAGAGATGGTGGTTTCCGGCAGAATGGAAGCCGGAACGGAGACTTGTGTGCTGGTGTTGGCGTTGAGGAGTTCGGTGTATTTCGCTTTCGGTGGTTGTCCAGAGGAAGCGACTGACTTGGCGTTGAGCGCCAGGATGGCGCTGACCATGATGGTCAGGAGGGCTAAGCCCAGGAGCAGATGTCTTTTCATCTCGTTTGGTGTTAGTTGTTTTGTTCTGTTTGGGGCATGTGTCGTTGAACGTATGCCTTCGTTTCAATGGCAAAGTTATGCCGCTTTTCAAAATATTTTTTGACCCTACATCAATTTAACGGCTCTCTTCAAGAATATCTATACCTATAATTGACATATTATCAATTTATGACGTTATTCGTAATGTGGCTCGGTATTGAATCAATTCAATTTTACCGGACACGAAAAACATTATGGACCTGAAAGAATTTTTCAATACCGACAGCCATGTCAGTGATTTGACTGTGGAAATTATAGCTTCCTATTGCGACGAGATTAGCGTGCCCAAGGGGGAGCGTGTCGTAGAGCAGGGAGTGGTGTGCCATCATATTTACTTTTTGACCCAAGGTATCGGACGTATTGTGTATGAGCATAACGGGGAGGAAGAGACGGTAGCCTTCGGAGCCGAGGGGAACGCCTTTACCTCTATGGCTTCTTTCTATGCAGGATTACCGTCCCTGTTTTCTTTGGAGATGATGGAGGATTCAATTTTTTATCGTCTTAAATTTGCACGGTTCAGGGAACTGACCGACAGACTCCCGGAGTTCAATGTGTGGTTCAGCAACGCGCTTGTGGAACAAATATACACACTTGAACTGAGATACGTATACTATGGCTACGACAATGCGTATACACGCTACAAGAAACTGATCAAGGTACAAAAGCACAATATAAACCGCATCCCCTTGAAATATGTGGCTCAGTATCTTCAGGTGGATCCGGCGACGTTAAGCCGCATACGCAAGCGCTACGGGAAAGAGAAATAACCGCCAGCAGAAAGCAGTGTCAGAATCAAAAGGTTAGATGGAAAGGTTCCTGGTATTTCCCATCCTCGGCCGGACTGTGGGAAATGCCCGGATGCTTGTTGTGCATACTATAAGCAAAGAATATCTGTCTTGCTGATTTGTTTCTGACACCAACCTGAGGATTATTGTTGTCGGAGAAAACAAAAAGAGGCTGAATGCAGCCTCTCTATTGCGTGAGAATTGTTTTCCGAGGGTTATTTTATTTTCAGCACCTGGCCGGGACGTAATACCGCTTTACCGTTAAGATTGTTGAGCTGGAGAAGGCGGGTACGGGAAATACCGTTCTGCATTGCTACGGAAGCGATGGTGTCGCCGTTCTTTACAGTATATGTGTCGTTGTTGGAGTTGGTGGCAGGTTTGTAGACAGAAGTCTGTTGTGTCTCTTTTATCGGTGCAGCCGAAGCATAGTTGCGGGGCTGGGTGTAGGTCTTCTTTGTAAAGGTATAGAAGTCGCTGTGAGTGGTCTTGTTGCCGAAGTCGAAGATGGCGGCGGGATTGATGGCATATCCCATGTAGCGGGTTTCGAAATGGAGATGCGGACCTGTGCTGCGTCCTGTGCTGCCTCCGAGTCCTATCGGCTGACCAGCCTTAACATACTGGCCTTGTTTTACAAGAGCTTTGTTCATGTGGCCGTAGATGGTTTCGAGCTTGTTGGGATGGCGGATGATGAGGTAATTGCCGAACCCTTTTGCCTCATAGCTGCTGACACGGACTTTGCCGTCGAAAGCGGCGTAGATGGTGTCGTTGGAACGGAGTTTGAGGTCGATGCCTTTGTGCATGCGTCCGAATTTGGCACGGTAACCATAGTTGGATGTAACGCCACCGGGAACTGGCATGTGGTAACCGCGGACATCAATGACAGCGCGATCGGGTACTTGGTTGTCGCTGAAGGGATTTACTCGCTGGGAGTTCCATCCTTCACTGAAGATTTCAGGATTTTCTTCCACGGCATCGGCGATGTTGGGGAGTATATTCCCTTCCATCAGTCTCACTCTGTCGGTGCTGTTAGCACGCGATGCCATGAGGGTCTGGTGGTTACGGCGGTGGGCCGACGGTTGCTGAGCCTGTGCTACGAAGCCTGCGCCCAATGTTAACAGAACGATGCCTAAAAGTCTCTTTCTAAATTGCATGTTTTTCAGATTTAATCGGTGGAGGGCGGTATATGAAAACTTATTGTAGGTTGTTCGAATGGCCTCATCCACCATATTCAGGATGCTGAGTCACTTTAAATACTAAGCAACGTGCATCCTTTACAAATCTATCGGCGCCTTCCAGACGCCTTCTTAAGTCTTAACGTGCTTCGCCGGGACCGTAGAGATAATTCAGCTGAGCCGGTGTCCAGTTGAATATTTCTTCGGGCTTGAAGAAACGGCGCAGCTCAATGGCGGCGTTCTCCGGGGAATCGGAGGCATGCACTATGTTTGCCTGGTTGCTCATGCAGAAATCGCCTCTGAGAGTTCCCGGTTGTGCCTGTCGGCCGTTGGTGACTCCTGTCATGGCGCGGAATACGCTCACCGCATCAACGCCGCTGATTGCCAGCACTACTACCGGAGTAGCTGTCATCGACTTGACAATGTCGGGAAAGAAGGGCTTGTCTACCAGATGCGAATAGTGCTCGCGAAGTATTGCTTCGTCGAGCTGCATCATCTTCATTCCGCTTATTATCAAGCCTTTCTTTTCTATGCGCGAGATTATTTCGCCCATTAGAAAACGACCGACTGCCGACGGTTTCAGTATGCACAGGGTCTGCTCCATTACGTTAATACTTTTTAAGTGTTACACCTTAATTGCCTCAAAGATAACAAATTTACCGGCCCTGACAAAAATATTTACCCCTTAAATTTGCATAATCTCGCGTTAAATAATTATAATGAGATTGTAAGTTGCTGGGAGTCAGTTGGTTATGAATTTTGTAAACAGTGGGATGATGATTTTGTGATTTTGCACAAATGAAAATCAGTGTGCAATTCTTGTTGTTAAATTGTGTTAACTGAAGGTTAACGCGCAATATATCAGAACATTACGATTAAGGCAATGATTCTTGTGCGTTACTTCTTATAGAACGAAGGCCAATCAGAACTTTAATTAACGTTGGTGTGTATAATTTATAAGCATCCGCATGGTGCTGTTATTAACGACATACACATGGAATCATGCTTTCAATACTAACTCTGATGCTGGCCGCTGAACACGTAGCCAAAGGACACGATGATATAGCAGGTCAACTTGAAGACCAACTGTTGCCCGATACTGTCGGTGGTGGCAGTTTTGTTACAACCCTGTCTCATTGGGCTTACTCAATACTTGATTTTTTGGGATTGCAGCACAACCCCAAAATGGCTCTTGTGTTGTACTCCGCCATGGTACTGGTGGTAGCAATCGTCATTGGTATAATATGCCGGTGGCTGTTGCTGTCGTTGATGAAGGTGATATTCTCACATATTCATTCTACTTTCTCAATTGAACTTAGTAAAAGTCATTTTCTGACACGCATAACGGCGTTGATACCGCCTCTCGCTTATCTTGTCTTTCTGCATCTTACATATCTGGCCGCTTCTCATCTTACCCAGATTCTAAGCAAAATAACGTTGTTATACATATTGGTGGTGAGTGTCCGGGCGGCTACAAGTTTTGTGGATGTATTGTGGGCATACATTGACCGCAGGCAGAATAAACGCAAATTGCCTTTGCGAAGCATAGCTCAGCTTATCAATGGAATTTTTTACCTTGTTGCAGTGATTATTGCGGTGGCAGTGCTTGTGAATAAATCTCCGGCCACGTTGCTTGCAGGACTCGGCGCTTTTGCCGCCGTGCTGATGTTAGTGTTCAAGGACAGTATTCTCGGTGTCGTGGCGAGTGTACAGCTCAGTGAAGAAGATGCTTTGCATGTCGGTGACTGGATAAAGGTGCACGGTACCAATGCCAACGGTACTGTTATTGAAGTGAATCTAAGTTCTGTGAAAGTAATGAACTGGGACAACACAACTACTTTTCTACCGCCTTATTCTCTGGTGAGCGGTTCCTTTACCAACTATCGCAGTATGCAGCAGAGCGGTGCCAGGCGCATAAACCGTAATTATTATATAGATGCCGACAGCGTAAGGGCAATAACTATGGAGGAATTGGACCGTTATCGTTCCATCCCTTATATGGATGCATGGATTACCGCTAAGCAGCAACAGAAAAAGCAAGGCATTATAGCAGCCGACCAGAGTTTGGCTTACGGCTCATTGGAGACCAATCTCGGCCTGTTCAGAGCGTATGTGAAAATGTACCTCGATAATAACCCTGACGTGGACCACAAGCAACTCTGTATGGTGAGCACTGACCAGCAGACTGCAACAGGAATTCCTCTGTTTGTCTATTGCTTCACCGCCACTACAGTATGGGCGGAATATCTGGCAATCCAGGCTGAGATTTTCGAGCATTTGGCAGTGACACTGCAACGCTTTGATCTCTGTGTATTCGAGACATCTTCGGGAAGGGATACTATCGCCGAAGGATACCTCTCAGCAGGGCATCCGGAATCGGATCTGTTTGCCGCACCGGAACCTTTCTTTTATCGTGAGCTGAACAATGCGCAGAACAAGCCTCTTGATGTAAATCCACAATAAGTATAAACAACTTCAAGTATAAACAACTTCTAAGATACAAAAAGAGGATATGCCATTAGCGAGACATATCCTCTTTTTAGATCTATATCTATCTGTTAGAACATCGGATCCCAGGCCGGCAGCAATGTCGGTTTCTGTTTCAGAACGTCAAGCACTTTCTTGGGTGCATACTTCTTGTTCACTACCAGGCGGAACATATATTCGTCGAACCAGCGGTCTGTCATTATCAGATGGCCGTCGTTGGGGCCTTTGCCCCAGGAGTTCTCGACCATCCATTTGACCGGCTTGTCGTTCTTGTCGAGGTCCACGGCAACCAAAGTCATGGCGTGGGAAGACGCCGAGCCATAAGTGCGGATACGGTCAGCCTTGTCCATGCCGAAGTCGATACCGAGCAGTGAGGCATAGTCGTAGTTGTCCGGGTCCAGAACACCGCGTTCGCGGTCAAGGAATTTACCCACGTCGCAGGAGAAATACATCATTGTGCTGTCTTTGATGCTGGCAATGGCCATTTCCTTGATAGTCTCTATGGGCAGGTTGACATACGTCCAGTTCTGGCCGTCGTAGTTGTGGCGGTCATAATCGATCTCATACAGCTTCCAGTAGGGGCGTGTCGGGTCGTTCATCACCATTACATAATCGTTCTTCAAGTCGTTGCCGGCATATTCCTTGTAGAATTCCAACGGAGTATAAGTGCGGGTGTCTACCACCTTTCCTTTGCTGTTCTTGCGTGTCCAGGTGAATTGCTGCGGCGGATTGCCTATAGTCCGGGCGAGTACTCTGTATACTTCTTCCAGCATCTGCTCCTTGCGTTTCTGAATAGCGGCCGGTTTAGCGCCTTTCTTCTTCATGGCACGTAGCTCGAGGCCATCTTCGCGAAGCTTGAGGCTGAGAAGGCGGTTTACCTTTGAGGTATGGTTGGCGGTCCAGGTCTCAGGCATTGCCTCGCGGGGGACGACGCCATATTTGCTTATGTTCTCGCTGAGGCCGGTATATTGTCCTCCATCGCTGAGCGGATTGCGGAACAGCCAGTCGACGGTGCGGTCATCCATTGGTTTGTCGCTTGTGTCGATGATAGCCTGGAGGAAGAGGTTCGACTTCTCTAACTGGTCGAAGAAGAAGTTGTAGGCCTGGCTGAGTTCGAGCTGTGCCAGGTCATGTTCCAGCATCATCTGCGAACGGAGCACATTGAGTCCTGTGAAGAGCCAGCAGCGACCCGATGATTTCTGGTCTGTGATGCCGCGCGACGGTACACGGTGCGAGAAATTGTTGTCCATGGTGACAGCGGCTTCCGGATTCAGTGCCAACTTGTCAAGGTCGGTGCCGTTGAGAGCATTGCGCAGCGCTCTGTCGGCGTCTGTCGGTTTGTAGTTGGAGCGCAGACGGCTCATCATGGCCGAGTCAATGCCTCCTG
>CAJMDR010000095.1 GCA_905212215.1 uncultured Porphyromonadaceae bacterium | reverse complement strand
GTAGCCGTATGTGCCTGATGGGTTGAGTACGTAGACCACATAATCACGGGAAGCATAGAGCTGAGGAACATAGGGATGGGTGAGTGCGTGCTGCGAAGGCGAGGTGCCACCGTAATAGTATACCAACAGAGGATATTTCTTGTTCGGGTCGAAGTTCGGTGGGAGCGTCATGGTGCCTTCTATGAGTGTTCCGTCTTTGGCGGTGAAAGTCCAGGGTGTGGTAGCGCCGAGTTCTACCTTGGAAAGGGTAGTGGCGAACGGATCTGCCACAAGGCGGTTCTTAGATGTGCGGAGGTTCAGCAGCCATGCTCTGCCGGCATAGTCATCGCCTTGGCCGGTATAACTCATATATGTGTTTTCGCGGTCGCCCAACGAGAAGTTGGCAACGTTCTGTGCCTCTACGGGGATGGAGATAATTTTTCCATTGGCAGGGTCGAGACGGTAGATGTTGCGGCAGAAACCGTCGTTGACAAGCATATAAATCTTGCCGTCGGCACGGCTCCAGTCGGCGCTTGCGACGCTGGGGTTGAAATTCTTCAGCGGTGCTGTTACATTCTTGCTGGCAATGTCGTAGATGAAGAGCTGGGTGTCGAAGTCGTTGGGGATGGGATGGTTGCCGGAATTCAGGCCTATGTCACCGAAAGTGCGGGGCGAGCCGAGTACCATCAGCTTCTTGGCGTCTGGAGAGTAAGTGGCGGCGGTAAGGAAAGGATTGTCGTTGATGATGGTGTCAGCCTTCATGCCGTCGAGGGTGAGCTGGACAAGGGTGAAGGCATAGAACGGATATTTGTTGGGAGTCTCGCGGCTGGCTATGAAAAGCAGCTTCTTGCCATCGGCCGAAATGTCCTGCAAAGCGGTGTTCTTGGTGCCGAAAGTAAGGGTCTGCTCGCTGCCGGACGCGAAGTTATACATCTTCAGCGTGGAACGGCGACGGTTGCCTTTGATGCGGTCGTCGGGAGAAGCATAGCGGCGAAGAGGGCTGGTTTCCTTCTCTGGCTCCGCAGTGGCGTAGTAGACAATGAAATCTTCGTTGGGACTCCAGTTGAAAGAAGCCTCGGGGAGGCCTTCGGCCAGCAGAGTCTCGGCGCCCGAAGGAACAGAAACCTTGTAGAGGTTATATCCGTCGTCGCATTTGCGGGTATAGTAATATGCCGAACCCCTGGGCATCCATCCGGAAATGCTTGCAGGACGAAGAATTACCGAACCTGTCTGGTTTCCGATGATTTCGTAGCGCCACTGGGTCTTCTGGTCCTCAAGGCGTTTGAAATAGCGGATAAGGGTATATTTGCCATCGGGAGACATGGCAGTGCTTACTGCTTTCTCTCCCTGGTCGGTATGCGAAAGATAATAACGGTTAGGAAGGTTAGGTCCCTGGGCAAGTTCCACTTTCTCCGATTTTTTGTCGGGTACCACTTTAAGCCTGAGCTGCGGTATTGCGGCAGTGTCGGAGGCAAGCAGTTTGATGGTGATGGCGGCGGTCATCTCCGGTTCTATCTTCAGTGCAATACTCTTGTCAGCGTTCTTGCTTAAAGAGTCGCGGAAAGCGGTCGAAGTAGCTTTCTCCTTGCCATCGACAAGAACAGTGAAGGGCACGGTGCTCCATACTTTCAAGTTGCCGGTGAAGAATTCCGTAGGGCGCAGATCAGTCTGCATTATGTAGACTTCTTCCCCTTTGGTCGGCTTAGCGAAAGTGAAGATGGAGTCCTGGTTCATTTTCAGCACTGTCGAGGTGCCGCGACGGAAGTCGAGGTCAGCCCGTTGCTGCAGTAAGGCGGCGATGTCGAATTTCTTTCCTTTGGTGTCCACCGTGTCGTTGCCGATAGGCCGGTATGCCCGTACTGCCGGTCTTACCGCCAGCCTGTCAATGGCATAATTGGCGGCGAAAGCGCCAAGGCCGCAGGCCGCGGCACAAAGCAATAAAATCTTAGATTTCATGATATATGGATTAGCGGCTATTTATTCGTTATGGTTAGTTATCTCCTCTAAGTATCAAAACATTCTTGAGGGGGCTATATGAAAAACATACTTGACAGGATTCCGGAGAGGTGGTAACGCCTTTCTCCGGAATCCTTGGTCACGTATGTCAGTTGGGTATCTCGTAAGCCGGTATGCTTACAAGCTTGATGTCGTAGATGAGCGTGGTGAACGGTTTTTTTATCTTCGAGGTCGTGGCGTAGTCGTAGGCCATGAAGTAAGGTATCACCACGGTGCAGCTGTCGCCTATGTGCATGTTTTGCAAGGCGAGGGAGAAACCGGGGATGATTGCACCCGATGGCTTGCACTGATACAGGCTGTCGCCCCAGGTGGTGAGGTTGTACGAAGAGTCAATGGCCTCCTCTATGGTCGACGCCTTGTATTTCACGCGGCATGTGCTGTTATAAAGAGGAACCAGATTCTTCTCTGTCAGGGCGCGGTCATTGTGCCAGCGCATGAGCACGAAATTGCCGGGTGCCCAGTCAGGGCGGATAGTGGCATAGACCGGTTCTCCGTTCTCTCTGAGGTTCTGCATGTCGACAACATACTGCTGGTTCTGCATGCGCCACTCTTTGTATTTATCGTCATCGTCATGGAAGCACGAAGTGAGGAAGAGACTAAGCGCGCACAGACATGCAAAAGGCAGTTTCCTGAATATAGTAGGCATGGTGTTGTCTTCTTAGAATTTTACTTCAGGAGCTTTCTCCGCACCAGCTTCTGCCTTGAACTGCGGTTTGGGCTCGAAGCCGAACCATCCGGCATAGATGTTGGTGGGGAACTTCTTTATCGAAGTGTTGTACTCCTGAACAGCCTTGGTATAACGTCCTCTGGCCACGGTGATGCGGTTCTCCGTGCCTTCCAGCTGTGCCTGAAGCGCCATGAAGTTCTCGTTTGCCTTAAGGTCAGGATAAGCCTCGCTTACGGCAAGCAGGCTTTTCAGTGCCTGACCTAACTCTCCCTGTACTTGCTGGTATTGCGCAAGGGTCTGTTCGTTAAGGTTTTCGGCCGAGATATTGATGGAGGTGGCTTTTGCCCTTGCCTCCGTCACTTTCTCCAGCGTGGCGCTTTCGTGCGTGGCATATCCCTTCACTGTATTGACAAGGTTGGGGATAAGGTCAGCACGGCGCTGATACTGGTTCTCCACCTCCGCCCAGTTCTGGTCCACGCTCTGCTGTTTCTCCACAAGCGAGTTGTAGTTGCAGCTCTGGAGGCTGAGCATGCCCGAAATCAGGACGATGGAAAGAAATATTTTTCTTATTATGCTGTTCATCTCAGTCAGTGATTTTTTCCAGCAGCGAGGCCATGCTCACTTCGGCGCTGATGATGTTGAGAATCTCGTTGGCTGGCACACGGCGCTGTTCCATGGTGTCGCGGTGGCGCAGGGTGACGGTGTTGTCTTCCAGGGTCTGGTGATCCACGGTGATGCAATAGGGAGTTCCTATGGCATCCTGACGGCGATAGCGCTTGCCTATGGAGTCCTTCTCGTCAATCTGCGTGTTGAAGTGCAGACGCAGCGAGTCAAGAATCTCGCGGGCTTTCTCCGGCAGACCATCCTTGCGTACCAACGGCATTACTGCGGCCTTCACCGGAGCGAGGGCGGCCGGGAGATGCAGCACTACGCGGTGGTCGCCTCCCTCTAACTTCTCGTCCTCGTAGCTGGCGCAGAACACGCTCAGGAACATTCGGTCGACACCTATGGAGGTCTCTATGACGTAAGGCACATAGCTCTCGCCAAGTTCCGGGTCGAAATATTTTATGTTTTTGCCCGAGAACTTCTCGTGCTGGCTGAGGTCGAAGTTGGTGCGTGAGTGAATGCCTTCCACCTCTTTGAAGCCGAACGGCATCAGGAACTCGATGTCGGTGGCGGCGTTGGCATAGTGGGCCAGCTTTTCGTGGTCATGGTAGCGGTAACGGTCATTGCCGAGGCCGAGAGCCTGGTGCCATGCCAGTCTTGCCTTGCGCCAGTAGTCGAACCATTGTATCTCGTCGCCCGGTTTCACAAAGAACTGCATCTCCATCTGCTCGAACTCGCGCATACGGAAGATGAACTGACGGGCTACTATCTCGTTGCGGAATGCCTTGCCAATCTGCGCGATACCGAAAGGAAGCTTCATGCGTCCTGTCTTCTGCACGTTGAGGTAGTTTACGAAGATTCCCTGTGCCGTTTCCGGACGCAGATAGACATCCATTGCGCCGTCGGCGGTGGAACCCATCTCGGTGCGGAACATGAGGTTGAACTGGCGAACATCGGTCCAGTTGCGGCTTCCGCTGATGGGATCGGCTATCTCGCAGTCCAGAATGAGCTGTTTCAGCCCTTCAAGGTCATTCTTCTCCATGCACTCGGTGAAGCGTGCATGAACCTCGTCTCGGCGGGCGGTGCGCTCCAGCACTCTGGGATTGGTGGCGCGGAACTGTTCCTCGTCGAAGGCATCGCCGAAGCGCTTGCGGCCTTTGGCTACTTCCTTCTCTATCTTCTCGTCGATACCGGCTATGAAGTCCTCTATCAGCACGTCGGCACGATAGCGCTTCTTGGAATCGCGGTTGTCGATCAGGGGGTCATTGAAGGCATCCACATGACCCGAAGCCTTCCAGATGGTGGGGTGCATGAAGATGGCGGAGTCAATGCCCACTATGTTGGTGTGCAGGCGAGTCATGGCCTGCCACCAATAGTTCTTGATATTGTTTTTTAGCTCTACACCGTTCTGGCCGTAGTCATAGACGGCGGCGAGGCCGTCGTAAATTTCCGACGAGGGGAATACGAAACCATATTCCTTGGCGTGTGCTACAATTGTTTTAAAGATGTCTTCTTTGGCGGTGGCCATGCTGTTGTCTGTTTTGTTGTTTCAGAATCTTCCCTAAGAGTCAGGTCCGTCTTTGTGTCGGAAAAATCAGTTGTCGCCCTTTGCCAGGTCTTCGTCAATGAGGATGCGTCCGCAATATTCGCAGACAATAATCTTCTTGTGCATCTTGATGTCGAGCTGACGCTGAGGCGGGATGCGGTTGAAGCAACCACCGCAGGCACTGCGCTCCACGGCTACTATGCCCAGACCGTTGCGTACGTTCTTTCGGATTCGCTTGAATGCTTTCAGAGTGCGCTCGTCGATAAGCGGCTCAATGGTCTTGGCCTTTGCCTGGAGGTCTTCCACCTGCTGGCGGGTCTCGCTCACGATTTCGTCAAGCTCCTTACGTTTGTCCACCAGGATGTGTTCCGAGTCACTTAGCTGTTCATTGGTTTTGGCAATGTCCTCGGCCTTCTGGCGCTGCTCGTTCTCTTTCTCGCGGATTTTCTTCTTGGCAAGCTCTATCTCGAGGCCTTCGAACTCTATCTCCTTCTCCAGGAAGTCGAATTCACGGCTGTTGCGCACATTGTTCTGCTGGTCGCGATATTTCTCTATCTTAGCGCTACGGTCAAGAATCTCAGCCTGAAGCTTGGAGGCCTTCTTCTTCATGTCGGCCACTTCATTCTGGAACTTCTGTATGCGTGTCTGATACATCGCTATCTCGTCTTCCAGGTCTTTTACCTCGTTGGGCAATTCACCGCGAAGAATCTTTATGCGGTCCATCTCAGAGAGGATGGTCTGCAACAGATATAAGTCTTTGAGGCGTTCCTCTACCGTGCGGTCTTTAGGTGTTTTGGTCTTTTCGTCTGCCATTATATTATGGAGGTGTTATGAGAGGTATGTTATGAGAGGGTTTTCACTGGGTTTGTTTCACATTCCGCCGTCAGCACAGCCACTTCCGGAAAAGCTTCCTGCACAATGCGGCGCAGGAGTTTTCGGGCGCCGTATTCACTTTCATAGTGGCCAATGTCGGCAAGCAGTATTTCCGGGCCATAGCTGTCGAAGTCATGATAGCCGAGGTCACCGCTCACGTATGCGTCAGCACCCTGACGTATTGCCTCGCGAATGAAGCTTGAGCCGCTTCCTCCGCACAACGCCACCTTGCGTATCACAATCTTCGGCGTGGCGGCCGAGTAGCGCAGTGCTTTTACTCCGAAAGACTTTTTCAGGGCATGCAGGAACTCCAGGGCCGGTACCGGCGACGGCATGTCGCCTATGGCGCCCAGGCCTGTCTCGGCGCCCGGTTCTGTGGGTTGCAGAGGACGTATCTCTGCCATGCCTAATGAGTGGGCTATATCGGCGCTCACTCCTTCGGCGGCGGAATCGAGGTTGGTGTGGGCTGCGTAGATGGCTATGTCGCCTTTTATGGCATCCACCGCGATGCGTTCTGTGGCAGTGGCGTCGCCGATGCGTTTCAGCCCGTGGAACAGCAACGGATGATGGCTCACTATGAGGTTGCAGCCACGGCGCAATGCCTCCGCCACGATATCTTCCGTCACTGTCAGACATACCAGCACCGAGCTGACCTCTTTGGCCATGTTCCCTATCTGCAGTCCGGAGTTATCGTAATGCTCCTGCAACCGCAATGGTGCCGACTGTTCTATGGCGGCGGCTATGTCTCCTACTGTTGCCATCTTTATTTTTCAGTCTTTCTTCTTCAGTTCAAGCTGCAGTTCTTCAAGCTGCGAGGCATCGATGGGCGACGGCGATTCGTTCATGGTGTCGCGGCCTGAGTTGTTCTTCGGGAACGCTATGGTGTCGCGGATGGAATCCAGCTCTGCCAGGATGCTCACGAAGCGGTCAAAGCCTAAGGCGAGGCCTCCGTGCGGCGGCGCTCCATATTTGAAGGCGTCCATCAGGAAACCGAACTGTTCGTGTGCCCTTTCCGGGGTGAAGCCGAGAAGCTCGAACATGGTGTCCTGAAGCTTAGAGTCGTGGATACGTATTGAGCCGCCACCTAATTCAGTACCGTTCACCACAATGTCGTAAGCGGTAGCGCGAACCTTTCCTGTGTCGCTGTGCAGAAGGGGGATGTCTTCCGGGTTAGGCGAGGTAAAGGGATGGTGCATGGCATAGTAGCGCTGCGTTTCGTCGTCCCATTCGAAGAGCGGGAAATCCACCACCCAGAGGGGAGCGAACTTGTCGCGCGGACGCAGGCCGAGGCGGTCGCCCATCTCCAGACGCAGGTCGCAGAGCTGTTTGCGGGTCTTCATGGCATCACCGCTGAGGATGAGCATGAGGTCTCCCTCTTCGGCTTCCATGCGGTCGGCCCATTCCTTAAGCTGCTCCTCGTTGAAGAACTTGCCCACGGAGCTTTTTATGGCGCCGTCCGGTTCCATTTTTACCCAGACAAGGCCTTTTGCTCCTGTCTGCGGGCGTTTTACGAAGTCGGTGAGCTGGTCGAGCTGCTTGCGGGTATAGGAGGCACAGCCTTTTGCGCAGATGCCCACGGTAAGTTCCGCGTCATCCATCACCTTGAAACCTTTGCCCTTCACCAGGTCGGTAAGCTCCACAAACGGCATTCCGAAGCGGATGTCCGGTTTGTCGCTGCCATAGAGCCG
>CAJMDR010000094.1 GCA_905212215.1 uncultured Porphyromonadaceae bacterium | reverse complement strand
ATGAACTGAAAGCGTTGAAATCCGAACTTGCCGCCCTTGACCGCAAGATTACCGCCGAACTTGCTCCAAAGCACGATGAAAAGGACGGCGAGGAAGTCAAACGGGATGATCATCCACAGCAATCACAGAGAGTCGATAACCCGGCTCAATCCTCCGGCTCAAAGGAATCGATGGTGGCTGAACCCCAAATTCGTTATCAATCGTCGCCTCCGACTATTCGTCCGACATATCGTCCAAACGGACTTTAATTCATAGACAGGCAACCACGACATCACTGCCGAGGTTGTCTGTCTTTTTTGCGCAAATGGGTGAGAGCTGTTATTAAGTTCATTCTTAATGATTTATATATTAGCACTTTCCCGTTTCGGAAATATGTTGTAACTTTGTAATATCTTATGGCACAGTTCAACTCATATGACCAAAGCATAGACTTCTCGGCGATAAAAGATTATTGCCGGGAGCATGGTCGTGCTGCCCATTATTCTAAAGATGATGTCTTTGTTCAACAGGGGTGTGTAGGCAAATATCTCGGAGTCGTTGAATCGGGGTATTTCAAGTACACAACACTCACTTCTTCGGGCAATGAGGCTGTCGTAGGATTTGCTTTTGAGGGAGAAATAGTAGCTGATTACTACAATTCATTCCACGGTATTCCATCTGAAGTTACTATAAAATCAGGCACCGACAGTCGGGTATCTCAAATAAGAACTCTGGAGGCGCGAAACGTGTTTTACGCATCGTTTGACGGCAATCTTTCAGCTGTGAATGGCGCGCTGTTCAGTGAGATTTATTCACGACATCTTGAACTATACCGCAAGACACCGACAGAGAGATACCTTGATTTGATAACGCTGTATCCTCAGATTATAGATATTGTTTCGTTGCGCGACATTGCCTCGTATCTGCTCGTCACACCGGTATATCTTAGCCGAATCCGAAAAAATATCGCTAAAAATTACGGTGAATAAAACTTGTTTTATCCCGAAGTCATTTTTTCTGTCGAACTTTGCCAATAAAAAATTGGCAAATGAAAAATCGAATACTTAAATCAGTCATATGTCTGTTGATTCTCTTACCTTTAAGACTATTGGCAGATACGAACACCACTGGGGCCTCTGATCACAAGTATGATTACATACCTTTAGGCGACATCTCTAAGTCATCACACAAAAGGAATGTCATCTATGTTTTAGATTCAGGAATGAATGATTCAGGCATTGATTTTGATAACCTTCCTCGAAATGCGAGAATAATAAATCAACCTCATTCCGAGGTAAAATTCAAAGATGTGACACTAACAAAATCAGGGTCTCTTGAATCAGTGCTTGGAGATGATATAAATGCTATTGACTCGCTTGTGGTGCGTGGACCTATAAATGCGGCGGATTTCCATACTATGTGGAGTGCAACATTTAAGGGAAACCTATCGGTCATTAATCTGGAAGGTGCCGCTGTTGAAAATGAGATTATTCCATCAAGAGCATTCTGGCATCAGGATGAACAATTACAAGATGACGGGACAATATACGTAATTTCCCTTAGAAAAATAATCCTGCCAAACCAAATTAAAACCATTGGAGATTTTGCATTCTCATATGCGATACACTTAGAATCCATCAATATCCCGTCTAAATTGCAAAATCTTGGAATATATTGCTTTTCCGATTGTATGTCATTAGCGACTAATCCTATGCAACTACCTGAAGGTTTGATGGATATACCTGCAATGTGTTTTATGAATTGCGAGTCATTAGATGAAATAAAACTCCCGACCACAATAAAACACATAGGTGAAGGGGCATTTTATCGGGCCAAAATTAAATGTATCAATTTTCCAGACGGTTTGCTGTCAATTGGCAATGCTGCATTTTATTCGTCTGACCTTGAATGTGTTTTACTGCCAAACTCTTGTCAGCAATTTTTAGGCACCCATCAATTCGCATTAAATCACGAATTAAGAAAAATAAATCTTCCACACGGAGTAAAGGTTATACCAAACTGCTTTGTTTATAACGATATTAATTTATCGGAATTTGATATTCCATCCACCGTTGAGATAATTGGAGCAGATGCATTGTCTACATGTATGGTATTGTCCGATGTTTTATTGCATGAAGGATTAAAAGAGGTTGAATCTAATGCATTCTGGTACTGTAGCGCACTCAAAACCTTAGTATTCCCCTCATCATTAACATATTTAGGCGGTGCTTCTTGCCAATATCTTCAGTCATTGGAAGCAATATATTGTAGCGCACTAACTCCACCTATATGCGATGAGGATCCATCAAATAAAGGACGTAACCATACATTCGGTCCCATATCAGGTCAGCCCGGTCATTTGTGTACTCCAAACGACATTCCAGTTTATGTTCCAGTTGGGACTTCCCATTTGTATGCTTCTGCTTACGGATGGAATTACTTCACGAATTTTATAGAAACCGACAATTTCCCATCTTCCGGTATAGACAGTGTCGTAATAGATGGAAAAGAAGATAATGGTGATTATTACGATTTGTTAGGAAGAAAGGTTAATACGCTAATTCCGGGGAATATTTACATATTAAATGGTAAGAAATTTATTCACCATTAAATAATTTATATGTAGAACACTCGAGTCATTAACACTTCGTGTATTGCTGTTTTTGCTTTTAAGGCTGAATGTTTCGTATCAACTCTTCACACCGGTATATCTTAGCCGAATCCGAAAAAATCTCGCTAAAAAATCCGGCGAATAAAACTTGTTTTATCTCGAAGTCATTTTTTCTGCCGAACTTTGCCAAAATTGTAAGTAAAGGATATGTGGCAAAGATTATTCATTACTATTCTCTGTCTTGCATCTTTCATTTCTGCGATGGCGCAAGCAGTGATTTCGGGAGTTGTCAAGACTACCGAGGGTAATAGTGTGGACTTTGTCAGTGTGATTACATCTCCAGTCAATTCCCCTAAGACGATATTGGCATCTTCCTTCACCGATGAAAACGGCAAGTTCCAAATGTCGGTTAAAAGCGATTGCGACAGCCTTATTCTCAAAGCGTCGAGTGTCGAGATTGCTCCGGCACAGATTACTGTGCCTAACCGTACCGGCAGCTATAAAATTATCGTAGATAACCGCGCTATTGAACTTAAAGAGGTTGTTGTCAAGTCAAAGAAAATCTACTCACAAGGCGACACAATCAACTATAATGTCGGCTCTTTTCTTTCGCAGACAGACCAGTCTATTGCCGACGTATTGAAAAAAATGCCGGGAATTACGGTATCTGACGCCGGACAAATCTCATATCAGGGCAAACCGATTAAAAACTTTTACATCGAAGGACTTGACCTTATGAAAGGGCATTACGGCATTGCCACCAACAACATCGACCCCAACAACATCGCTACCGTGCAAGTTCTCGAAAACCATCAGGACATCAAGGCGCTCAAAGGGCTACGCCCGGAGGAACAGGCATCAATCAATCTACGGCTAAAAGAGGGTGTCAAGGGTGTGTTCAATCTCATAGCCACACTCGGAGGCGGCTATGGCGATGAAGGTTTGTGGAACAACTCCGCCATAGCGACATATTTCCGACGTAACAGCCAGTTCCTCGCAACCTACAAGGGCAACAACACCGGTGAAGATCTATCGCAGGAACTTTATTCCTTCGACAACGATTATTCGCGCACAAGTAATATCTCGTCGATCTCAATGCCGTCAGCTCCCGGCATTGACAAACGGTTCTATTACTTCAATCGCTCCCACAATGCCACGTTCAACAATGTATATCGTGTAGGTAAGTCGGGAGAGTTCGGTATAAACGCAGCTTATCTAAACGACCGCGACACGCGCAGTAGCAGTTCATCGACAACAAATTTTCTGCCTGACGGCGGTCAGAACATAGTGGACGAAATAATGCAAGGCACCGCCCATATGCAGAAAGCATACGGCGACCTTACCTATCTGAACAATGGCGACGAGAATTATCTCAAGGAACAACTGAAATTCGACTGGAGCGATACTGACGCTGACAGCCGTATTCTTGCAGGGGGTGATGATATAGTGCAGATTGGGAAAACGGACACATACAGACTGCTGAATAAATTCCACATGACGCATCGAAATTCGGAGGACCGCGGCTTTGAGATTTCATCACTTGTCAATCTCGAAAAACGGCCTCACAGCCTTTCCGTATCGCCAAATCTTTTCCCTGATATGATAGCGGGCGATATGCTTTATCAGCAGGTCGATTACCGCAACATATCCACCGAGAACAGCGCGGGATTATTGTCGGCACTAAAGGTCGGCAACTTCACACTTCATCCGTCCGCAATCGTCAACTATCATCACAATGCACTTGAAAGCCGACTTGAAGCAATACACAATGACCTTACACTTGACTACCTCGACGCCGGTCTCGGAGCTGAAATAATGTTCAATATCAGAAAGTTCCATGCTTCGCTCTATCTGCCGATGAAATACCGATTATTCCGACTTGACAATAGGATCGACGGCATCATTACCGATAAAAACCGCTTTCGTGTGGAACCGTCCTTAAACTTGACATATAAAGTCAACAGCAGCCATAATATCAATGCTTCGGCAGCTCTGAATTATATGACACCCTCAATAGAGACATTATACTCAGGCTACATTTTGACTTCTTACCGCCAACTGTCGGCTTACGATGTAGCCGGTCTGTATGAGGGAATGAATCAGAACTATTCACTGAAATATGATTTCAAGAATATTCTCTCAATGAGTTTCGCCGGAGCGGAAGTCGCATGGTACAGGCAGTCGCCCGATGTCCTTTACGGTTCTTACTATGACGGCATCGTGCAGCATACCATAAGCCGCCGCACATCTGAGAACAGCAATATGCTATCAGCCAAAGTCCATGCAAGTCAGGGCTTCGACTGGCGACGGCTCAAAATAGGCGCCTCCGTCACATATTCCTATTACGACAGCCCGCTGCTTGTTCAAAACGATGTGTTGCGATATACCGGCAACAGCATCGGAGTCAACGCCGACATCAGCCTTACGCCTTTCAAATGGTTGGCTGTGTCATATCAGGGCAATTACTCACAGTCGGCCACACAGCCGAAAAGAGGTGAGCGATTTCCGTGGCTACGCGCCGTAAGCAACAAGGGTACTCTTGATTTTACAATTCCCGGAGGCGTTACCCTCTCAACATCGCTCTATCATTACTACAATAATTTCAATGACGGCGACCGTTCTTTCCTCCTTCTCAACGCCGTGGCAAAATATACCATCAAGCGTTTCAGTTTCACACTGTCATGCGATAACCTGCTCAATCGCAAAACGTATGTTTACTCCAACCTCTCTGCGCTCACCGAATCAAGAGCGATTTACAACATTCGTCCCCGCAGCATACTTCTAAAAATAAGATTCAGAATATTCTAAAAAACACCGGAAATGAAACAGATACTCACTCTGCTCTGCGTTCTCATCTCGATAACGGGATTTGCCCAAGAGACCTGCTCCCGTATTATCGACAAGGCTGTTCCTGTCGATACAGCTAAGTTCAATGTAACTTACACGTTAAAATACAAATCGCATCCCGACGTGCAGAATTACTATAATGACGTCAGGATTGTGCAGATAGGCCGACGCTTTATCAAAGACTACAGCGATATAATCAACCACTTTGATTCGTTGGCAACCGAACAGATTCGGCGCGGGGCTGACTCTTATTCAAATGTCTCCGGCAATCCCTGGCCTTTGGAGATTATCCGCCCTGTTCGCGGCACAGTTGCAGACTTGAAATACCGTCTCTCCATATCTCCGTTCTTGGTATATTCTGATTCCATTCCTACTCTGAAATGGGATTTCAGCGGTGAAGATAATGATACTATTATGGGATATGAATGTCGTAAAGCAACCGCTGAATTTGCAGGACGCCAATATACAGCATGGTTTGCGCCAGAAATACCTCTGCCTTTAGGACCCTATAAATTCGGAGGTCTGCCCGGTCTAATTCTGAAAATCGAGGATGGAGAACGACAATTTGTTTGGGAAGCCATTGGCTTCCAACGCACAAATGTTCCGATAATGGAATATATCTATCAGGACGGCAACGATAAAAAATGCTCTGTATCCGATGCTGAAAAAACTCTCGCCCGCTATTATAATTCACCTGTCGGTTTCTTGATAGCGTCTTTGGGCGGCGACGGAAGCAGGGTTCATATCGTCGGCAAAGATGGCAAACGGATGAACAACAACGAAGCAGTCCAACAGTCAATACCATATAAGCCCCTCGAAATAAAATGAAAATATTACATTTGTTGGCACTGTCCCTGTTCATGTCAGGATGTACCAACGCTCAATCCTCCACTTCCACCATAAATTTTGATATACTCGGAAACGGGTTACCGGCTATACGCCACATGGTCGGCATGAAAATAGCCGGAGACACGCTGTTGTTCGCTTATGAAAGCGAGGATGGTTACGGGCAAAGATTACTTCGCCGTGCAGTCATTGATATGAACAATAATGCGCTCGTGGTTAGCCCCGATATGGGCAAACGAGATGATGGATATTTTGCATCATATATGCCTTATCCTTTCATAGCTAATGACAGCACAATCCGGGTCGTAAGTCAGGATGACTGTGAGATTTATAACATAGAGAACGACACCGCATTTATAAGGTCAAAACAATATCTGATGACAGGGAACAGCACAGTGCCTTTCCCAATATCACAGTATGTGCAGGATGTATTTATGACTGCGCCGGATAAATATGTTTTTATTGGCAGGGAACCAAATGGTGGCCGTCAGTACGCGATGAAAGCAGATTTGACAACAGAAAAAATAGACACCATATGCCAAATCAACATATCGCCGGAGTTACAATCATGGATGCCTAATGCCGGCAAACTGGCTTACTCAGACAAATACAAACGTCTCGCTTTTGCCTATAAGCTGCACCCTATAATCGAGATATTCGACTTGGAAGGCAACACTATCAAATCAGTAAGAATCGGAGAGGACACCTTCGACCCGAAAACTCTTGATGAAGCGGATTTTGATGCCCTTAATCCGTTACATACGGTTGATTTAACATATACAGCCGATTACATTTATGCTTTGCATTGGAATTGTATGTATTCCGAAGCAGCGAATTTCGCACCGACCATCTACAAGATAGGCTGGGACTGCAGAATCATAGACCGCTATTTTAACATCCCGTACCCTCTTTACAAAATCGCCGCTATCAATGACGCCACGCTTATAGGATGGAATGGTGATGGTTTTATCCTAATAAACATATAAAATTACTAAAACGAAATATTGCACCCTCGGCGCCTCTGTCAGGGGGTGCTTTTACATGGCAATACTTATTTTTATTAATATGTACGAAAATGAATAAGATTCTAATTGCTGATGCCTCCGAATCCGACCGTCGGCTTATGTCGGGCTTGCTCATGCGGGCCG
>CAJMDR010000093.1 GCA_905212215.1 uncultured Porphyromonadaceae bacterium | reverse complement strand
CGCACCGGCTTTCTGCATCACCCAACGCTGAATAAGTTCACCCTCTTGCCCGGCATCACCACAATTGATAACCTCCGAAGCTTTTCCAATCAGCGACTCTATCACTTTGAACTGGCGTTGAATTCCGTCATCGGCCATTACCTTTATTCCGAACCGTGGCGGAATCATGGGCAGCGAGCCTAACGACCAGCGTTTCCATGCCGTACTGTAGTCGTCAGGCTCCTTAAGTGAGCAAAGGTGGCCGAATGTCCAGGTAACACAATAGCCGTTGCCTTCCATATAGCCGTCATGTCGCGATTTAGCACCTAAAATAGTTGCTATGTCGCGACCAACGCTCGGTTTCTCGGTGATGCAGAGTATCATGTTCCTACTCTGTTAGTTTCAGAGCTTCTTGGCTTCTTCCCAGATGGCATCCATTTCGGCAAGAGTCATGTCCTTAAGTTCTTTTCCTGCCTCTTTAGCCTTTGCTTCCAGATAATTGAAACGCTTTATGAATTTGCGATTGGTATGTTCGAGAGCATTCTCCGGATTAACGCCATAGAGTCTTGCAGCGTTTACCAGCGAGAAGAATAAATCTCCAAATTCTTCCTCAACGCCTTCTTTTCTGTTGGCTTTTATTTCAGCCTCAGTTTCTCCTATTTCCTCTTTTACCTTATCCCAAACCTGGTCCGGATGTTCCCAGTCAAAGCCAACATGAGTGGCTTTTTCCTGAATACGCTCAGCCTTTATCAAAGCCGGTAAAGCACCCGGCACACCGGCAAGTACCGTTTTATTGCCACCTTTTTCCTTTAATTTAAGCTGTTCCCAGTTCTGGGACACAGTCTCAGCATCTTCGGCCCTGACCTCTCCGAACACATGCGGATGTCTGTACACCAATTTATCGCTTAGGGCATTACATACATCGCCAATGTCAAAAGCTCCGGATTCACTGCCAATCTTGGAATAAAAAGCCACATGCAGCAATACATCGCCCAATTCCTTGCGTATCGCCAAATTGTCGCCTTGCATCAATGCATCTGCAAGTTCATATACTTCCTCAATGGTGTTGGGTCTTAGCGACTCATTGGTCTGCTTGCGGTCCCATGGACATTTTACACGCAGTTCGTCAAGTATGTCAAGCATACGTTCAAATGCTGCAAGTTGTTCTTTCCTTGTATTCATTTATAATGAGGTTATTTCAACTTTTATGTTATTAAAAGATTCATCAGAGAGTGTGCCGGAATATACCGGACGCACTCTCTGATTATATCTTAAACTACCAGGGAATAAATCCTCGAAAGAGTTTATTTAGCAAGGCAGAGCCTCATTGGTCTTGTGCACGGCGGCAGCGCTCTTATCGAAAGCTGCTTTCTCCTCAGCAGTGAGTTCGAGTTCCACGATCTTCTCTATACCGTTGCGACCAAGGATGCAGGGAACGCCGATGCAGAGATCCTTGTGGCCATACTCGCCGTCGAGCAGAGCGGAGCAAGGAATCATCACTTTCTGATCATGGAGTACTGCCTCTACCACTTCTGCTGTAGCAGCTCCGGGAGCATACCATGCGCTTGTGCCGAGAAGTTTGGTGAGTGTAGCGCCACCGACCATAGTGTCTGCAGCTACTTTCTCCAGCTGTTCAGCGGAGATGTAGTTGGTTACAGGCACACCGCGCCAAGCAGCGAAGCGCTTCATGGGAATCATAGTTGTATCGCCGTGTCCGCCGATAACAAAGCCTTCCACCTCGTTGGGGTTAGCGCCGAGAGCGATGCTGAGATAATATTTGAAACGGCTGGAGTCCAGAGCGCCGCCCATGCCTATGATGCGGTTCTTTGGCAGACCTGAGATTTTGTGAATCAGGTAAGTCATGGTATCCATAGGATTGGAAACGCATACTATCACAGCGTTCGGGCTTGCTTTGAGAACGCTTTCGGTAACCTGCTTCACGATGCCGGCGTTCACGCCGATGAGTTCCTCGCGGGTCATGCCGGGTTTGCGGGGGATACCGCTGGTAATAACCACGACGTCGCTGTTGGCGGTAGCCTCATAGTCGTTGGTTACACCTTTGATGCAGGTATTCATATCCAGCAGGTTTGCTGTCTGCATCATATCCATAGCTTTGCCTTCGCTTACACCTTCTTTGATGTCGATCATCACTACCTCGTCGGCGATTCCGCGGATGGCAATCACATTGGCTGCGGTAGCGCCTACATTACCGGCGCCTACAACTGTTACTTTTGACATTGCTCTGTCTTTTTTGAAACTTGTGTGTTTTTTGGATTTTCCACTTTTTAAGCTGTTACCCGATGCCCTCTCAGGCATATTTCAGGTCAAGCCTAACGCCTTGGAACAGGTTACGGAAACTTATATTACCACATCCTGTTACGGCACTGCAAAATTACAAATAATTCCGTTACCCTCAAAACCTTGAGGGCCGATATTTTTTTCATCAAGGATATGCTACTTGCGACGGAAGATTTTCAACCTTTCGGATTTGAAATTCAGCTTATCGGAAAGGATAAGACCTCCTATTACCATCACACACCCTATATATCCGAAAAGAGTTATATGCTCTCCTAAAAGCAATGCTCCGGCAAACATAGTCACGAGGGGTTGCCCGTAGAGATAGTTGTTTGACGCAACCGGACCGAGTTTCTTCATGACTTCATTCCATAGAATATATGCCAGCACAGAACACATTACGACCAGGAAAGCAAAGTTCGAGAAGAACATTGGTTTTGAGAAGTCAAAAAGAAGAGCTATATGACTTCCGATCTGATCCATCGGCACTACATTGAAGAGCAATGGCAGGGATGTCAAGACTCCGTAAAAGAAGAGTTTTCGGGTTATAAAAAGGGTTGAATATAATGGAATCAATCTTTTCACCGCAATTGTATAAACAGCCCAACTTAGTGAGGCACATAGTGCCAAAAGGTCCCCTTTTGGCTTGATTACGAAACCCTCTCCATGACTGCAAATAATGAATCCTACTCCCACCAAAGCCACAATGGAACCGATGATTACGCTTACCTTGACTTTAGTCCGGAAAAATACCGCCAACAGAAATGCCGTGAACAACGGTGACACGGAAGCGAGCAACGACACGTTTCCTGCCGTGGTGTTCTGCAATGCGTAATTTTCAGTTATGAAGTATAAAGAACCGGCACAAGCCCCGCATAGCAGGAAAGTAAGTTCGTCGCGCCAGTTATTGCTCAGAATATGTCGGAATGTAATTGCAAGCAGAATAAGATATGCTGCTATAAAGCGGTAAGTATACATTTCAACAGGCTTTAAGCCTCCGGTTTCCATCAGAACTTTTGTGGCAAGGAAAGATGAACCCCAGCATATAACGGTCACAACGGCCGTCAGATGGGTTATTATCAGTAAACGGGTAGATTTTTTCATGGTAATTACAGGGTAATCTTGGGTTGAGAGGGGAAAAGAGTTCCCCAATCCGAGTGCAAAATTAAGCAATTTTTGTTTTTTTAGCAATTGCTCTTCTATGAAACACTCAACATTGGGGGGCATTAATTTGTTTAAACATTGAAAATCGGGAAAAACCTTTAACATAACTACTATGACTTACATACAACCCAAGCTTCCTTATCTGCCCGATGCTCTGGCTCCCGTCATCAGCCAGAGGACCATAGAATACCATTGGGGAAAGCATGAGAAAGCTTATATCGACACCTTGAACACCCTTATCAAAGGAACTGAATTCGAGGATCTACCCATCGAAGAAATCATCAAGAATGCAGAAGGGCCTTTGTTCAACAATGCGTCACAGGCCTGGAACCATATTTTCTATTTCTTCCAGTTCTCGCCCAACGGAAAGCATATACCCGAAGGCAAACTGCAGAAACAGATAGAGAAGCAGTTCGGAACATTGTCGGCATTTCAGGAGGAGTTCGAGAAGGCCGGAAAGACCTTGTTCGGTTCAGGATGGGCATGGCTTTCCACCGATGCACAGGGCAACCTCTTCATCACACAAGGCAAGAATGCCGAGAACCCCATCAAACAAGGACTGACTCCATTGTTGACTTTCGATGTATGGGAACATGCTTACTATCTCGACTACCAGAATCTTAGGCCGCAGTATCTCAGCAAACTGTGGGATATTCTGGACTGGACGGTTATAGAAAACCGTTACGACGCAGCTCTTCTGTAAAGTAAGAATTCATCGGGTCGAAAGAAGGTAAATGCTTTCTCACACCGAACAGAACATATAAGGTATCTGCCTGAAAATAACATTTTGGCAGATACCCTTTTCTTTGTAATTTTGCGGCATGGAATCGGAGATTACAAAGATGTCGGAGTGTAACACTCAGGCATGGAAACGCTGGAGCGTAGTGCTGTTGATGATAGGCGCAATGGCGGGAGGATACATGCTATTATATGCTCTTTCTCCTTTGCAGACTTTTCTCCAATATGAGGCAGGATGGGATCTTGCCACCTATAGCCGTTATTCAAGTGCAGAATCATTCCTGAATGTTTTCTGCTGTATTCTTTTAGTGGCCGGAGTTCTTACCGACCGTCTTGGCACCCGGTTCTGCGGATTATTGTCCGGTTTCCTCATGCTTGCCGGTGGAGCCTTGAATTTCTACGCTCTAACAGGGAGTTTTATGGAATCGCAATTAGCCGACTGGTTCGACACTATTTTGAATTTTCCCACATCGGCATGGAACATAACCCCATTCAGCGCCGGGATGCCTGCCTCCGCAAAATTATCGGCAATAGGATTCATGCTCTTCGGCGTCGGTATGGAAATGGCCGGCATTTCGGCATCAAAGGCAACAGTAAGCTGGTTCCGGGGCAAGGAACTGGCAATAGCGTTAGGTGTGCAGCTTGCCGGTTCAAGAATCATAGTGGCGTTGGCTTTATGGCTGTCTCCCAGAATTGCCATGATTGGAAATGAGGCGAGCGTTTCAAGACCCTTAGGATGGACATTGCTGATACTCATTATCGGTATTTGTTGCTGGATTGCGTTCGGCTTCATCGACAGAAACAGAAAAGAAGAAAGAGAAGTTTCAGAGACTGTCTGGACTCCGTTGAAACGCCTATGCCGTAATACAGCCCAAAACCGGCTTCTATGGCTTTTGGCGCTTGTGTGCGTTGCTTATTATGCTTCCGTAATCCCCTTCTTCCGCTATGCTACGGCAATCTTCCAGTCCAGCATGGGTCTTCAGGCTTCGGGAGCAGCTTCATTGATAGCTCTGTTGCCGTTGGCTTCCGCACTTGCCACTCCTTTCGCTTGTATGATTCCGGATTACAAAGGAAAGGCAATTCCCCTAATGATTTGGGGTGCCTTGTTCATCATAATATGTTACATGATGTTCGCATTCCTTTTACCTGTAATTCCGGAACTTTGGATAGCTTACGGAGGCATAGCATTATTAGGTTTATCCTCGGCATTGGTATCTGCCGGACTATGGCCATTGTTACCCCGAATCGCTCCGGCAAGTTCATTGGGCAGCGCCTATGCCGGCTTTTACTGGCTTCAGGCAATAGGTCTATATCTTACACCCCTACTGGTGGCGACATTCGTTGACGACAGCCATGTAGCCGAACCGTATCTTTATGCCCCCGCAATGATGCTGTTCTCTGCCTTAGCGGCAATTTCCATTCTCGGCGCAGTAGCGTTGTCTTATCTCAACAGAAAAGAAAACTTAGGTCTTAACCTACCGAACAAGGTCAAATAAATGAAACTAATTATCCCGTTTCGCGTCTAATAAATACGGTTCAGAAACGTTATAAATATATGAGGCGGTTTAAACTAATACTTACAATAACACTATCGTTGTTTCTCACCAGTGTCAACGCACAGGCGGAGACAGTGAGCCGTAAGGAGGCAGCGACCGTGGCAGAGCTGTTTTTCAATGCTTCGAGAGGATTGAAAATGGCAGCACCCAACTTTGCCTTTACCGGCAGGGAATTTACAACCAACCGTCTGTTCATTCCCTTCTATGTCTTCAACCATCCTACCGGTGGATTTGTAATAGTGAGCGCAGAGAACAAGGCCTACCCTATTCTTGCTTATTCAGAAAGAGGAAAGCTTGAACCCGGCAGGCTTACCGAGGGTCAGAGAGCATTGTTCGACCTCTACGGCCGACAGATAGAATATATCCGTTATGAAAGCGAATATCCAGCAGAGGCAGTCAAGGCGTGGGGCGACATCAAGAGCCACATAGCCGGAATTCTTCAGAAACAGCTTGATGTGACCGATATGTTATTGCCTTGGGATGAAGTGGAGGAAGAGGTGCAGAATCTGTATAAGAGAGCGGACAGCCGCGACTTACAGTCCGTGAACTACCAGCCCGAGCAATGGAACAGTATGATTTCCGATGAATTGCGGAGCAAACGCAATGTGGTAATGGCCATTGTCAATCCTCGTGGAGAACTTGTTCCTGCTGTAGCGACAGGCCGACGTGCCGATTTTTTCAGACTTCGTTTCAATGAACAGCCGACCGATGCCATGTATCGGTTATTACCGACTGAATTTATCAGCCAGGGAGAGTTAGCCGTAATAACAAATCCCATAGGCGCTCCGGAAGAGGAAATAACCGAAGAACTTCCATTTACTTTCTACGACTCTTTTATTCAGGAAACCCAGGATGAACGACAACGTCAGTTAGCCTCAATTGAAGAAATTCTCCGACCTTCTGGTCCTGTGGTAGGCTGGCAGGGAGACGGACATTTTTCCGTTAATCTTCCTGAGAACGTGAGGCAGGCTATCATCTATAATGTTGCCGGAGTACGTGTGGCGGAACTGACTTTCAAGGACACCAACATGTCTCAGTTAGATATTTCCACGCAGCCATCCGGTTTTTATATAGCCTTGCTGATAGGTGAGTCCGGACAACCTTATACCTTGCGCCTTTACCGATGATAGATAAAGCTACTGCCGAGCGCATCAAGGAAGTGGCGGATATTGTGGAAGTGGTGAGCGATTATGTTCACCTTGTCCGTAGAGGTGCAAATTATATGGGGTTATGCCCATTTCATAACGAGCGCACCCCTTCGTTCTCTGTTAACAGGGCCAAGAATTTCTGTTATTGTTTTTCTTGTCATAAGGGTGGCAGTCCTGTCAACTTCATCATGGAGAAAGAGGGCATAGGATATAACGACGCCCTTCGGCAACTGGCAAGAAAATATGGCATAAAGATAGAGGAACGGGAACTCACTGACGCCGAACGGCAGGCACAGAGTGAACGAGAGGCAATGTTCGTGGCCAATGAATGGGCCATGAACAAGTTCATGCACTTTCTGCATGACACCAAAGAAGGACAGGATGTTGGTCTGTCATACCTCTATAGCCGTAAAATCACCGATGAGGCCATAAAGCATTTCAAATTAGGTTATTCTCCCGACAGTAACGTATTGGAAGCCCTTGCAAGAAAAGAAGGCTTCAATATCGATATTCTTGTGCAGCTCGGACTCCTGGGAAGAGCCGAATCAGGAAGAGTC
>CAJMDR010000092.1 GCA_905212215.1 uncultured Porphyromonadaceae bacterium | reverse complement strand
GATAATGCGGCTATGGTGGCTGTTGCAGGAATGATGCGTTATCATGAAGGTCATAAAGCGTCGTTGAACCTACCTCCCTTTGCACGCGTTTCAATATAAAGAACCAACCAGAAGCACTAGACGTAAATGAGCGAGAACAGAAAAAAGACAAGAACTGAACAGGATGTAAACGTAGATCAGCGTTATGTTGTCATCTATGGTTACAGCCATGATGAGATTTCAGTGGTATTAGGCCATTTCGCACAGGCTTTGCCACCCTACATCGACATACGGCATTCCACCTATGGCATGCTCACCAAGATAGAGCTGATAGGAGTGCATAAGTCGGTAGAGATGCTCCGGTTCATGCTTAATCGTTTGCGTCAGTCATTGACTGATCTGTTCCCTCACGAGGTAATCGCTACTGAGAATGTAACTCCGGCACAGATATTAGGTCAGCTTCTCAATGAACGTGAATTGACGGTTTCCTGCGCCGAGAGCTGTACTGGAGGGAATCTCGCACATCGCATAGTTCAGGTGCCTGGATCAAGCAATTACTTCCTCGGCAGTGTAGTCAGCTACAGCAATGATGTCAAGGCTAATGTGTTGGGCGTGAGCCGTAGCGATCTGGAAAAATATGGGGCTGTAAGCCAGAAGGTTGTAGAAGAAATGGCTCTTGGTGTCAGTCGGCTAATGCGGAGTGACTGTGGCATAGCGACCTCCGGAATAGCCGGTCCAGAAGGCGGTACGGCTTTAAAGCCTATCGGCACCGTATGGATAGCCGTGAAATGGGGAAGTACTCTGGTTACTGAATGCATGCGTTTCAGCGGTGACCGTAACGAGGTGATAGAGAGCGCCACCAACCATGCCATGGTGATGCTTATAAATCTCTTGCGCCACGTCTACATCATGCAGGAAGACTTCAACGATGAATAACCAATAAAAACAACAGTTATGCGCCGCAAGACATTCTATCTGATAATGTTGTTGATCGGAGCCTTTTTGTTGCCGTCCTGTCGGCATCGTATATACTACGAATACGAGGGCGGCTATTACGAGCAGTACGATCAACCGTATCGACATCCGCGTCCTTCCCGGCCGCCAAGACCTCCCAAGCCGCCAAAGCGTCATAAACCGCCCAAACCGCCGAAACCGCCAAAGCCACCTAAGCCTCCTAAAAGGAAACATAAAGACCATAGAGGTAGAAAAGACGACGACAGACGGAGACAGTCGCCGCATCGTAATCCCGATAGAGATGATCACCGAAATCATCATCACAGGGATTGATAAATTGGGTATGGTAATGTCGGAAACTTAATGATAGGATTATGACATAATACCCATTAATGAGTATATTGCGCCCGTAAGCATAAAGTTTGCCTCGCCAAAGTTGCAAATTCCGCTTTACGGGCGTATTTTTGCAGAAACAAATCATAATTAATGCTACTGTCAGACCTCCAGCCCGGCCAAAAGGGTGTCATCATAAAAATATTAGGACATAGCGCCTTCCGTAAGCGCGTTATGGAGATGGGATTTGTAAAAGGACGAATAGTGAATGTACTCCTTAACGCTCCTTTGCAGGATCCAATCAAATACTCGATAATGGGGTATGAGGTAAGCCTACGCAGAGCTGAGGCTGACCTAATAGAAGTGGCTGTGGAAGGTCAGCCCGATAAGAACGCCATTTCCAACGTTCATGAAGTGAATCTTGGCGATAAAAATGGGTCTCATCATTCCCATGAGCATGAAAAGGTAATCAACGTGGCATTGCTCGGAAATCCCAATTGTGGCAAGACCTCGCTGTTTAATATGGCGAGCGGAGCACACGAGCACGTAGGAAACTATGCCGGTGTCACGGTTGGAGCTAAAGAGGGAAGCATCAGGTATAAGGGCTATCGCATTAATTTGGTGGATCTCCCCGGCACATATTCCCTGAGTGCCTACTCCCCGGAAGAGCAGTATGTGGTGCGATATCTGCGTCAGGAAACACCTGACGTCATAATCAATGTGGTAGTGGCCAGCAATCTGGAACGCAATCTGTTTCTGACTACTGAGCTGATCGACATGAACCGTAGCATGGTTATTGCTCTCAATATGTACGATGAGCTCAAGAAACAGGGCATACAGATAGATACTGATCTCCTTGGCAAGATGTTGGGCGTACCTATTGTACCTACTGTTGCATCGACGGGAATGGGAGTGCATCAGCTTCTTGACAAGGTCATAGACATATTTGAGGACCGTGACAAGGATGTAAGACATATCCATGTCAAGATGCGTCCGGAAGTCGAACGAGGAGTTGACGTTCTTAACAAGTATCTTAAGCAGGCACCTGAGGTCAGCAGCCATTTCTCACCACGCTATCTGGCAATAAAATTTCTTGAGCATGACCCGGAGGTAGAGGGGATGCTGAAAGGTTACCCGCAATTTCCGGAATGGAGAGAGCTGCGGGACCGTGAGGAGAAACAGATAGAGAACTCGCTTGGCGATGATATGCAGGCCATAGTGTCTGCGGAGAAATATGGCTTCATAGAAGGCGCTTTGGCGGAAACTATGCAGAGTAAGGCCAGTAACAATAACAAGGCCACCGACATCATCGATGCTTTCGTAACCAATAAACTGTTCGGATTCCCAATATTCCTTTGTGTTATGTGGTTCATGTTCTGGGCTACATTCGTTGTCGGAGCATATCCCATGGAATGGATAGAACAGCTTGTCTCGTGGATTTCAGAACTGGTCAGCGCTACGATGCCCGATGGTCCCTTTAAGGATTTGTTGCTTGATGGCGTCATAGGCGGCGTTGGCAGCGTCATCGTATTCCTGCCTAATATCCTCATTCTATATGCTTTTATTTCTTTTATGGAGGATTCAGGCTATATGGCGAGGGTGGCCTTCATTATGGACAAACTGATGCACAGGCTTGGATTGCACGGCAAATCCTTCATACCATTGGTAATGGGCTTTGGCTGCGGGGTGCCTGCTATCATTTCCACACGTATCATAGAAAGTAAGTCAAGCAGGTTGATTACCATACTGATAATACCGTTCATGAGCTGTTCGGCACGCATACCAATCTATGTGTTGCTTGTGGGCTGCTTTTTTGATGGTAATCCCTGGGTTTTCGTCTTTCTCTATGTGTTAGGAATAGCCGTTGCAGCATTGACAGCAAGGTTATTACGACGTTTTTGGTTTCATCAGGACGAGACTCCGTTCGTAATGGAACTGCCACCCTACCGTATTCCTACCGCAAAGGCAACAATGCGGGGAATGTGGAGCAAAGCAAGCCAGTATCTTAAGAAAATGGGAGGACTGATACTTATAGCATCTGCAATCATCTGGGCACTGAGTTACTTCCCCCGTATGGAAGAGAAAAATGTACCCGCCGAGTACGTAACGGCCTGTAGGCAAGAGTTACGAAACTACGACAAGGCGCTTTCCGATACTATCACCCCGTCGGAAGAGATGGCTTTGATAACGAGCCAGTATCAGCAGCAACATTCAATCTTGGGTGAGATAGGCCATTTCATCCAGCCTACAGTGGAACCCCTTGGTTTTGATTGGAAGGCTACCGTATCATTGCTTGCCGGACTTCCTGCCAAGGAAGTCGTTGTATCTACCTTGGGTGTGCTTTATACAGGTGACGGAGATGACTCACAATTGCTTGCAGAAAGGCTCCAACAGCCATCCGCTATTACCGGTAAAGCACCATTTGATAAAGCTTCTGCATTGGCGTTTATGGTATTTGTGCTGATTTATTTCCCCTGCATTGCTGCAATGGTGGCGATAGTGAAAGAGTCCCATTCCATTTGGTACGGTATTTTCTCCGTGGTTTACAATACCCTTGTAGCCTGGATCTTCGCATTCGTAACTTACAGGATAGCGTTGCTGTTTATTTAAGCCGGAGGCGTTTGCATAAATGAAAGAATTTTCATAACTTTGCATGATAATAACCAAAGACTCCGGATATGAAATTCACAATAGGATCCAAGACCCTTCAACAGCAACTCAGTGCTGTGTTCAGGGTGATAAATACCAAAAGCCCACTGTCGATACTGGAAAATTTCCTTTTCACTCTGGATGGCAATCATCTCACAGTGAAAGGCAGCGACCAGGAGAATATTATGATAGCAACCGTTGAGGTGAACGATGCTGAGGGCGACGGAACGGTTGCTGTTCCGGCCAAACGCATCCTCGACATGCTGAAAGAACTTCCGGATCAAGGCCTCAACATAGAGATTGACGAAGAATCGTTAAACATTAAAATGGATTTCGCTCAGGGAAACTTTGATTTCATGGGTCTCCCCGGAAATGAATATCCTGAGAGCAAACAGCGTAGCGACGATGCCGTTCCCTTCAGCATGCCGGCATCGGTAATGCTAAGCGGACTGGAAAATACTCTTTATGCCGCGAGTCTGGAGACAATACGTCCCATTATGACCGGGGTATGCATGGATTTCAAGCAGGACTCTTTGGTCTTTGTGGCCAGCGACACCCATAAGCTCGTGAAATTCGAGACCACAATGGTACGGCCTGGTTTTGAGCGCCGCATAGTTATGCCACCCAAAGCCTCGCAGCTTCTTCGTGCTCTGCTAGACAAGGAAGAAGGTGAGATCTCAATGGTAATAGACAGTCAGGGCGCTACATTCCGCTGGAGTGGTTTTGAGTTGTCGTGTGTCTTCATCGTCGGCAATTATCCTCCTTATGACAGGGTAATACCTCAGAATAATCCATTCAGCATGGAGGCAGACCGTAACAGTATGCTGGCAGCCTGCCGCCGCATGGCCCTTACCGCCAACACAGGTAGCAGAATGGTGAGCGTGGATCTGGAAGAAGGCATGTTGGAACTGACAGCAAATGATGCCGATTATGCCCGTTCCGGTCATGAGACAGTGCCATGCACCTATGACGGCAATAACATGACACTCGGCATGAATGTGGATTACATGGTGGAAGTAGTGTCTAATATACCCGGAGACTCCATAGCTATGACTCTCAGCGATCCTTCCCGACCTGTGATATTCATGCCGGCCGACCAGCCTGAGGGCGCCAAGCTGATAGTGTTGTTAATGACAATGCACGTACAGAACTGATGAAACTTAATCTTCAACGCCCGTTGGTGTTTTTTGACCTGGAGACCACCGGTACCAACCCTTCCACAGACCGCATAGTCGAAATTTCGCTGATAAAGGTCATGCCCGATGGTGCCGAGATAAAACGTAGTAGACGCATCAATCCCGGCATACCTATTCCAGCTGAGGCTACGGCGGTGCATCACATCACTGATGCTGATGTTGCCGGAGAACCTAAGTTCAAGAACGTTGCAGCTTCTTTGTATGAATTACTTGAAGGCTGCGACATAGCAGGCTACAACAGTAACAAGTTCGATGTGCCGTTGCTAATGGAAGAGTTCAAGCGTGCCGGTATAAAATTCAGCACGGAAGACCGTCATTTCGTAGATGTACAGAACATATTCTACGCTATGGAACCACGCACTCTCGTAGCTGCATATCGCTTTTATTGCGGAAAAGAACTTGACGGGGCACATAGCGCTATGTGTGATACGCAGGCAACTTATGAAGTACTGAAAAGCCAACTCGACCGTTACGGTGAATTGCCTAACGATGTGGAGAAGCTGAGCAAGATTGGGCAGAAGCAGACTTTGGACCTTGCCGGAAGAATTGCATTGGACAGCGAAGGTGTGCCGGTATTCAACTTCGGTAAATATAAAGGTCGCAAAGTCGAAGAAGTGCTGAAACGCGACCAAGGGTATTACTCATGGATGATGCAGGGAGAATTCCCGCAGAATACTAAGGATGTACTCACCCGCCTTCATTATCAGTTCAAACATAAGAAATGAGTCTCGAAGGGAAGCATATACTTGTTGGAATAAGTGGCGGTATAGCGGCTTATAAAACAGCTTCGCTAGTGCGTCTTTTGGTGAAAGCAGGGGCTGAGGTGAAAGTTGTAATGACACCTTCTGCCAAGGAATTCATTACCCCCTTGACACTTGCTACCCTAAGTGGTAATGAAGTCATAAGTGAATTCTTCACAGCCAATACAGGACACTGGAACTCCCATGTCTCATTGGGATTATGGTCTGACCTGATGGTAATAGCTCCCGCAACAGCCTGCACGATAGGCAAGATGGTGAGCGGTGTGGCAGATAATATGCTCGTTACCACTTACCTCAGCATGAAAGCTCCGGTATTCGTTGTTCCTGCCATGGATCTTGACATGTATGCTCATCCTTCCACTACAAAGAACCTCAACACACTGCGCCAATATGGCAATCATATAATCGAACCGGGCAGCGGTTTCCTGGCAAGCGGATTGATAGGTAAAGGCCGCATGGCTGAGCCGGAGGAAATTATCAGCAAGATAGAGACTTTTTTCAAGTGCAAGGATACTCTAAAAGGTAAAAAAATATTAATCACCTCAGGTCCTACGCACGAGAAGATAGATCCGGTACGTTATATAGGAAACTATTCGAGCGGAAAGATGGGTACCGCCCTTGCCAAAGCCTGTGCTGAACGTGGTGCGGAAGTTATCATGATAAGTGGTCCGGCGGCAGTAATACCAAATGAACCGGCCATAGAGGTAATCAAGGTTACCAGTGCCAGAGAGATGTATGAGGCTGCAATAGCCAAGTTCCCCGATTGCGCTGCCGCTATTCTTGCCGCTGCCGTGGCGGACTATGCTCCGGAGGTAATGCATTCATCAAAGATAAAGCGTGAGAAACAGGGCGCAATGGAACTGAAATTGGTTCCGAATCCTGACATAGCGGCATCTTTGGGCAAGATACGTACTGAATCTCAGACTCTGATAGGCTTTGCCTTAGAGACAGAAAACGGCGAGAGCAACGCGCTTGACAAACTCCACCGCAAAGGTCTTGACTGGATTGTTCTTAACTCAGCAACGAGGGAAGATTCCGGATTTGGCGTTGATACAAACCGCGTTACCGTTTATGGAGCCTATGGCAGCATTCATGATTTTGAGACAAAGAGCAAGACGGATGTCGCACGCGATATAGTAGATCTTACCCTCGGATAGTTGAAATTTCTATGCGAGAATCAAGAATGAAGTATTTTATCAAATATTGTCTTTTAATCTTGTCGTTGCTGTGTGTCGGCCACAAAGCTGACGCACAAGAATTACTTTGTACCATTGAAGTCAATTCCGGTCAGGTTGAAGGCACCAATAAATCGGTGTTCGAGACATTGCAGGAAGCTATGAACGAGTATGTCAATACTCGCAAATGGACCAATACCACTTTTGCTCCTAACGAAAGGATAGTATGCCGCATTTTCCTTACGGTGAAAGAATATGAGAACGACCGTATAAAGGGAGATTTACAAGTACAGCTTACCAGGCCTGTTTTCAACAGTACTTATACTACCTCACTTTTCAATTTCAAGGACACAAAAGTGGAGTTTGATTATCGCGAGGGCGACCAGCTGATTTTCAATGAGAACACCATGGAAAGCA
>CAJMDR010000091.1 GCA_905212215.1 uncultured Porphyromonadaceae bacterium | reverse complement strand
CCGCCGGCCGTTTCCGCGAAGATTTGTTCTACCGCCTCAGCACTATTCAGATTTTAGTGCCCAACCTGCATGACCGCGGCGACGACATCGACCTGCTGGCACGGAAGTTCTCGGCCGACTTCTCGGAACGTTATCTCACCGAGCCTATCCGCTTCTCGGAACCGGCACGGCACCTCATGCACTCTTATCGCTGGCCCGGCAATGTGCGCCAGCTGAAGAATGTGGTGGAGCACCTCGCACTCTTCTATGCGGGCCACGATATCACCGCCGACGAACTCCAGGAGGCTCTGCCGCGTCTTGCCGACGACAGTTGTCTCCCCGCCGCCACCGCCCACGACTATCGCGAGGAACGCGAACTGCTATGGCAGACGCTGACGTCGATGCATGCCGAGATACGCGACCTGCGCGCCCGCCTCGACGCTCTCGCTCCTTTAGGCACTGCCGTAACCAACCCCTCCTCCATGTCTCCCTCCACTCCCGCAGGCTCGCTGATACGCTGGCCGGAGACTCCTGTGCTGCATCTGCCGGGTGGAAGGACGGTGGACCTGAACGACGATGAGTCGCCCCTCGACCTCTCGGAGCGCGAGACCATTCTCCAGGCTTTGGCACGCAACGGGGGCTCGCGGAAACGCACTGCTCTCGACCTGAAAATTTCTGAACGCACCCTTTACCGTAAAATGAAAGAATACGGCATCGGCAAACCCGACGCCGCCACCGAATCATGAAACGACTCTCTTCCATAGCACACAGCGCCTTTAGGAGGCTTTCCCCTCTGAGGCATTTCGCCGCCATGACAGTGGGGGCGCTCCTCCTCAGCATGATAGCCCTGACGTTGCCGGGTTGCGTGAGCTATAAGTTCAACGGCTCGGCGCTGAACTACGATGTCCACAAGCCTGTCCGCGTCAGCGAGTTCCCCATCCGCGCCGCCCTCGTTTATCCCCCTCTGCAACAGGTCTTCGAGAACCGTCTGCTGGACCAGATACAGTCGCAGACCCGCCTCTCGGTGATTTCCGGCAATAACGCCAATCTGGAGATGACGGGCGAGATTACCGGCTACTCACTCTCGCCGCAGGCAGTGGGTGAGGATGCTTACGCAACCCAGACTCGTCTCACAATTACAGTGAGGCTGAAATATACCGACCATATCAACCCTGCCAACGACATCGACCAGACATTCTCGGCATACCGCGACTTTTCATCGGACCTGATGCTGACCGATGTGCAGGATGAACTTTGCCAGCAAATCAGCGAAGAACTTGTCGATTTGATATTCAATGCGACGCTCGGAAACTGGTAAATAGTAATTGACCATGGAGATAGACTGGCAGGAAGTCATCAACAATCCGCAGGGCGCCGATGCCGAAGTGCTCGCGGCGATGTTGCGCGAATACCCCTATTTCGTGTGGCCGGCATTGCTGAGTCTGGAAAAGAATGTCAATGAGCCGGAGGAGGCGCAGAAACTGCGCGCCATGATAGCGCTCGCGGTGGGCGACCGGCAGGCTCTTGCAAATGTGCTGGACCCGGAGACGGATTTCGCCGACTTCTACCCCGATATGCACCCGGTGAAGCTCAGCACCAACGACACCATTGATGCCTTCCTGGACCGTTTCGGAACCGGCAACGACAAGGAGACGGACCTCCTTACCCGCATGATTTTCGACACCACCCCCAGCGAGCATCTGACATTGGAGGACTCGGAGGAAACCGCCTCTTCCGATAATTCCGAGAATCTCGGGAATCCCGAGAACCTCGGGAACCTCGGGAATCCCGATTCGTCCGATAAGTCCGACTTGTCCGACTCGTCTGACCTGTCCGACTCGTCCTCCCCGGACTCTACCGCAAGCAGAATCGATGCCTTCCTTGCCGTGAGCAAGCAGCCTGCAAGGGTGCCCGATGCCTTGAAAGACCTTGTTGCCGAGACCCGGCCGGAAGAAACCTCTCCGGCAGAGCAACCGGAAAGCGAGCATCCTGTAACAGAGGAAAAAGCCGCCATAGAAGAAGAAAAACCGGCCTCCAAACCCGATTCCCTAACCCTCTCCCTGGCGAAAATGATGATCAAAAACCGGAACTACAACAAAGCTCTGGAGATAATCTCAAGACTGAATTTGGAAAATCCGGAAAAAAGCACTTACTTTGCAGACCAAATTCGGTTTTTGAAAAAACTGATAATAATACAACAACACAACCAACAATAGCACAAAGTAATGTACGTATTCTTTGCAATACTGATAGTTCTGGCCTGCATACTGCTTATATGCGCCGTTCTGATACAGAAATCGAAAGGCGCAGGCCTGGCCTCGAACTATTCCGAGGGCAACCAGTTCATGGGCTACCGCAAGACCACCGACTTCATAGAGAAAGCTACCTGGGGCCTGGCAATCGTCATCTGCCTGCTGAGCATATTCTCGACCTACACCATCAAGTCGCCCATCGCTACCAGCGGCATCAAGCCCGAAACTACCCAGCAGACCCCTGCCGCCGCTCCCCAGCAGGCTCCCGCAAAATAAACCGGCATTTACCGGCTCTGACAACATAGCAGCTTTCCGCCGGCATACATACCGGCGGAGAGCTTGACTTGCTATACGAACCTAAGCTGAAAATGTTATAATAGCTTCGTCGGCGCAACTCTGCGCCTCGCTAAGGCGTTGCTATTCATATAACCCCGCCATGCCATCAGAAAACACTCAGGCAGCACAGACTGAAGAACTGCTGCGTCACGCCGAACAAGACGACTATAAATATGGATTCGTTACCGACATAGACACGGAGATAGTACCCCCCGGTCTGTCGGAAGAGACCATTCGCACCATTTCGCGCCTGAAAAAGGAACCGGAATGGCTGCTTGACTTCCGTTTGAAAGCCTACCGTTACTGGCTCACTCTCACCCCGCCGCATTGGGCGCATCTCGACATCCCTCCCATCGACTTCCAGGCTATCAGCTACTATGCCGCGCCGAAACCGAAGGAACTCAAGAAGAGCCTCGACGAGGTGGACCCGGAACTGCTCGACCCCTTCAACCGCCTCGGCATCTCGCTGCAGGAACAGAAGAAGTTGGCGGGTGTGGCCGTGGACGCCGTAATGGACTCCGTGAGCGTGAAGACCACACACCGCGAGAAACTGGCGGAATTGGGCGTGATTTTCTGCTCTATCTCCGAGGCTGTGAAGGATTATCCCGACCTGGTGAAGAAATATCTCGGTACCGTGGTCAGCTATCGCGACAATTTCTATGCGGCCCTGAACTCGGCGGTGTTCTCCGACGGCTCTTTCGTATATATCCCCAAAGGAGTGCGCTGCCCTATGGAGCTGAGCACTTATTTCCGCATCAACGCCGCGGGAACAGGTCAGTTCGAGCGCACACTGATAGTGGCCGACGACGACGCATACGTCTCATATCTGGAAGGCTGTACCGCGCCGATGCGCGACGAGAATCAGCTCCATGCCGCTATAGTGGAGATAATAGTCGAGGATCGCGCCGAAGTGAAGTATTCGACAGTGCAGAACTGGTATGCCGGCGACAAGGAAGGTCGAGGCGGTATCTATAACTTCGTCACAAAGCGCGGCCTCTGCCGTGGCCATGCCTCCAAGCTCTCCTGGACGCAGGTGGAAACCGGTTCCGCAATCACATGGAAATATCCGTCGTGCGTGCTGAAGGGCGACAACTCCACAGGCGAGTTCTATTCCGTGGCGCTGACCCGCAATTACCAGCAGGCAGATACCGGCACCAAGATGATACATCTGGGCCGCAATACTCATTCCACCATCGTCAGCAAAGGCATCTCCGCCGGAGAGAGCCAGAACTCATACCGCGGCCTTGTGCGAGTGGCACCCGGAGCGAGCGGGGCACGCAACTACACGCAGTGCGACTCCCTGTTGCTCGGCGACCGTTGCGGCGCTCACACCTTCCCCTATATAGAGGTGGGATGCGACGACGCCACAACAGAGCATGAGGCCACTACTTCAAAAATCAACGAAGAACAGATTTTCTACTGTCAGCAACGCGGCATTCCCGCCGAGGAGGCCGTGGGGCTGATAGTGAACGGATATGCCAAAGAGGTCATGAACAAGCTCCCTATGGAGTTTGCCGTGGAGGCGCAGAAACTGCTGCAAATCAACCTCGAAGGCTCCGTAGGATAAACAATATACACATGTCTATAACCGAACGCACCGTTATACTTGACCGGCTCGACCCTCAGACTTTCTACGGGGTCAACAACGCCAACATCAACCTTATCAAGAATCTCTTTCCCAAACTGCGTCTGGCAGCCCGCGGCAATGTGCTGAAAGTGATAGGGGAGGAGTCGGAGACGAGTGCCTTCGAAGCCAAGATAAAACAGCTGGAGGAATATGGCAGCAAGTACAACAAGCTTACCGCCGAGGACATTGTAGACATAGTCAAGGGCGACGAGCCTAAGCCTGTTGCCTCCGACGGCGTCATCCTCTTCGGGCAGAACGGCCGCCCCATCTCGCCGCGCAACGCCAACCAGCAGAAAATGGTGCGCTCCTTCGCCGACAATGACCTTACCTTCGCCCTCGGTCCCGCGGGAACAGGAAAGACCTACATCGCCATCGCCCTGGCGGTGAGCGCTCTGAAGAACAAGCTTGTAAAGCGCATCATCCTCTCGCGTCCCGCCGTGGAGGCCGGCGAGAAACTCGGTTTCCTCCCAGGCGACATGAAGGACAAGATAGACCCTTATCTGCGTCCGCTCTACGATGCCCTGGAGGATATGCTGCCCCCCATGAAGCTGAAGGAATACATAGAGAGCGACACCATACAGATAGCTCCTCTTGCCTTTATGCGCGGACGTACTCTCAACGACGCCGTAATCATCCTCGACGAGGCGCAGAACACCACACGGCACCAGATGAAGATGTTCCTGACCCGCCTCGGCATGAACGGCAAGATGATTATCACAGGCGATACCACGCAGATAGACCTTCCCCGCACGGTGCAGAGCGGCCTGTTGCAGGCTTTGCGCATCCTGCGTGGTGTGCGCGGCATAGGCATTATTGAATACGAGAAGAAGGACATTGTGCGTCATCCGCTGGTACAGCGCATAGTGGACGCATACCAGGCGCGCGAAAAGGCATCCATCCTCGAGTTCGAGGCTTCGCTGCCCGGCAACAACGCTCCCGAGCAACAGGAAGGGCAGCAGTAATTTTTTTTTCGACAATTCCAATGGCACAGATAGGAGATACAGTACGCTACCTCAGCGCCACAGGCGGAGGCAAGATAACAAGGATAGAAGGGAAAACGGCATGGGTGGCCGAGGACAACGGCTTCGAGATGCCTGTCTCGCTCAACGAGATTGTGGTGGTGCTCCCGGCAGGCAGCAAACCGCAGGCCGCAAAGCTGATGTTCGACCAGAAGGCCTTCGACATGGGCCGCGAGGAAAGAAGAGGAGGAGAGAGTCAAGCCAATAGCCGGGGAGGAGAGAGTCGAGGGAGAAGAGGAGGAGAGAATCATCTCTCTGAACCGGTCTTTTCCAAGGATATTACTCCCGCTCCGGAACCGGAACCCGTATTGCCCAAGGCTCCCGACACTCCCCATGGCGAGAAGCTGAATATTGCCCTTGCTTTCGAGCCTCTGAACATTAAGGAATTGGGTCGCACAGCCTTCAACCTCACTCTTGTCAACGATTCAAACTATACTCTCAGCTTCGTGGTGCTCCGTTCCGCCGAGGAGGAGAAGAACTGGACGCCGGTATATGCCGGAATCGCCGAACCCAACGAGCTGACGGACCTTGCGCAGCCCACGCATGAGGAACTGCCCGGATATTACCGTCTTGCACTTCAGTTCATCGCCTATAAGCCCGACAAACCCTTCGCCATGAAAGCTCCCGTGAGCGTGGCAAGGCGCCTGGACCTGACGAAGTTCTACAAGCTGCATTGCTTCCGCCCCGGAACGTATTTCTCCACCCCTGTGCTGGAGCTGAAGATGGGGAGCGACGACCTCCCGGAATCGCCGCTGAAATTGGGCGATGCCACCCGTCAGGTAAACACCACCGCCACTCCCAACGACAAACGGCTTGTACGTGAGCTGAGCGGGAAATATCGTGTGGACCGTGGTCGCCAAAGCAAGAAGCAGGCTTCTCCTGCCGATAATCCCAACCGTCTTCTGCCGCCGATAGAAGTGGATCTGCATATTCACGCCCTTACCGACACCACAGCAGGGATGTCGAACACCGACATGCTTACCATGCAGCTCGATGCTGTGGAAGCCACCATGCGCGACAACCGCCGCCGTATAGGGCAGAAGATAATCTTCATCCATGGCAAAGGCAACGGTGTGCTGCGCCATGCCGTGCTCGATCTGCTGAAACGCAAATATCCTACCGCGGAACTGCAGGATGCCTCTTTCGCCGAATATGGCTTCGGCGCTACTTTGGTGACGGTACATCAGCCCGCGAAATAACATCACCAGCTTAGAGACTTATAGATTTATGACAGAGACATGGTGGACCGCTCCCACAGAAGCGGAGAACGGAAACACAATAATGGTTACGGGCCGCGATGAAGTGGAGAAATACCGCGACAGCGGGAAATACCCGTATCGCGTGGAGGTGATATGGCGTTACGAAGGAGGCGGTATGCCCTCGTTGGAAGACTCCAAGCTCATGGAGCAGGCCACCGACGCACTGCAGAAAGAACTCAGGCAGAACAAAGGGGCGGTGATGACAGGAATATATACCGGCGACGGCGAACGCGACTGGGTGTTCTACACCAAGCGCCTTTCCATCTTCAACACAATACTCAACCGCTCGCTGGAGGAGCTGCCCACCCTGCCAATCCAGATAGAGGCATACGAAGACCCTGCCTGGGAGGAATACACCGAGATGCGCGACCGCTCCTATATCGCGCCCTCCGACGACGACTGACACTTCCGTTTCAGCGGAGATAGTATAGGAAACGGCGGTATTCCCGGGTTACAAGCCATTTGCGCTCCTGGAAGCGGGTCTTGGTCAGGTTGATGCCGGAACGGTACAGCCCGTTGTGGCTGCCTTGCGTCGCCACCGTGGGCTGGCACCACAGATAGTCTATCAGTCCTTTTTTCAGCAGATAGTTGTGATACCGGTCTATGGGGCGGTCCATACCCCCTTCCCTGTGCATGGTGTCGAGCAGAATCTGCGCCGCACGGTTGTCGATATAGTAACATCCCGTCATACGGTCGGAACGGCCCGGATACAGCACCCTGCCGTGTTCGCGGCGCGACCTCTCGACGAAGCGCAGCCGGGTATCTTCGTAATTGGCAATGACCCCCTTGTCTCCACAATTCTTCTGCCAGGCGTGTAGCTCCTGCATGGAGCGGTGGAAAACGGCGGGGAAACAGTGATGGAGAATGATATCGTCTTCAAGCACCAGGGCGCCGGGTAGATTACGTTCCACAATCTGTTCGCAGATGTAAATGTGTTTCAGCGAACAAGAGAATGCGCCGGGACTCATCTCTGCACCTGGTGCGAAATATTTCGCTTTCAATGCCGGAGAAAA
>CAJMDR010000090.1 GCA_905212215.1 uncultured Porphyromonadaceae bacterium | reverse complement strand
TGGACATTGGCGAGAACAACCGCCTGGCCAATGACTACTGGCAGCCTGACCATGGTATGACGGTACCGGCAAACGGCAACAACAAGCTGCTCGACATCATCAAGAATGAATATCCCGGCGCCCGTAACATAGACCAGGTTACCCAAGTACTGGAGCCATTGCAGGCTTACGGCATAACGGGAGGCCGCGATTACGAAAAGGTGGAGAGCGCAAGGCTCCTCAACTCTTCAGAATATACTCTCAACCCCCCCCTCGGCTATATTTCGCTGAAATCGGCGCTGAACAGCGACGAGGTTCTTGGCGTGGCCTTCGAATACACATATCAGGGAAGAGTTTATCAGGTAGGTGAGTTCAGCGCCGACGTACCCACCACCAGCCAGAGCCTTTTCCTGAAAATGCTGCGCGGTACCACCATCTCTCCAAAACTGCCCATGTGGAAGCTGATGATGAAGAACGTCTATGCTTTGGGCGCTTACCAGATGCAGCAGAACAAGTTCAAGCTGAATATCAAGTATCTCAGCGATACCACAGGCACAGAAATCAACTATCTGCCGGTAGGACCCATCGCCAACCAGCCTCTGTTGCAGGTAATGGGTCTGGACAGAATCGACTCAAACCAGGAAAGTCATGCCGACGGTTTCTTCGATTACATAGAGGGTTACACAGTAATGTCATCCTCCGGAAAAATAATTTTCCCAGTGGCAGAACCCTTCGGCACCAATCTACGCAAGAAAATCGGCAACGATGCCTTGGCGGATCCATACGTCTATCAGGAACTGTACGACTCAACCCTCACCGTGGCGCGGCAGTTTACCGACCGCAACAAATTCTCGCTCGTAGGCGAATATCAGGCATCAAGCGGTGCCACAATCCGCCTCAACGCCATGAATGTGCCCAGAGGCTCGGTGATTGTCACCGCCGGAGGTGTCACCCTTACCGAGAATTCGGACTATACCGTAGACTACAACATGGGCATCGTCACCATCACCAACCAGAGCATAGTGGAATCCGGTACCGCAGTGAGCGTGACGATGGAAAACCAATCCATGTTCTCCATGCAGCGAAAGACTCTGATGGGTCTTGACGCACAATACCGTTTCAACAAGGACTTCACTCTCGGAGCGACCGTGATGCACTTCGGAGAACGTGGTCTTACGGAGAAAGTAAACATCGGCGACGAGACGGTGAACAACACCATGTGGGGCCTGAACCTGAACTACAACACGCAGTTCATGTGGCTCACCAACCTCATCAACAAGATTCCAACGGTTAACGCCACGGCGCCTTCCACGCTGAGTGTCAACGCCGAGTTCGCTCAACTTGTACCGCATCAGCAGAAATCAGGCACTAATAAGGGTTCGAGCTATATCGATGACTTCGAGACCACACAGACAGGCATCGACCTCCGCTCGCCATATTCCTGGACCCTTGCTTCCGTGCCATACGACGGTGGCAGCAACGCCCTGTTCCCCGAAGCCTCGCTGAGCAATAACATAGACTATGGCAAGAACCGTGCGTTGCTGTCATGGTACTTCATAGACCGCACTTTCACACAGCGCAACTCCCCCACTCTGCCCGGTTATCTGAAGAATGACCTCAAGCAGCTCTCCAACCCCTATGTGCGCGAAGTGACCGTAGAGGAGATTTTCCCGGGCCGTGACCAGGCATACGGAGAATCAAGCTATATCCAGACGCTCAACCTGAGTTTCTATCCTACGGAACGTGGCCCCTACAACCTTGACGCCGACAACATCGATGCCAACGGCTTCCTGCTTAACCCTGAAAAACGATGGGGCGGCATCATGCGCAAGATGGACAACACCAACTTCGACGCCAGCAATATCGAATACCTCGAGTTCTGGATGCTCGACCCGTTCCTTGACCCGGAGAATCCCAATACCGCCGGCGGCGACCTCTACTTCAACTTCGGCGAGATAAGCGAGGATATTCTCAAGGACGGCAAGAAGAGTTACGAGAACGGCAATCCCGTCGACGGTAACTTCACCTTCATGCAGAACACCGTATGGGGCCGTGTCTCCAGCCAGAACTCCCTGACATACGCTTTCGAGAACAGCGCCGACGCACGGTTGCTCCAGGACCTTGGCTTCAACGGTCTCAGCACAGCCGAGGAGTTCGAGTTCGACACATACAAGAACTTCCTCGACAAGCTACGTCTTAAGCTTTCTCCTGCCACCATAGAGGAGATGCAGGCAAATCCTTTCAGCCCGTTCTCCGATCCCGCCGGAGACAATTACCATTTCTATCGTTGGCCGTACTACGACGAGCAGCGTACCGGCATCCTCGACCGCTACAAGCATTACAACGGTACCGAGGGGAACTCCCTCAGCCCCGACCAAAGCTCCAACCCATGGTATCAGTCGAGCCGAAATGTGCCGGATGTGGAAGACATCAATCAGGATAATACCCTCAACGAGTACGAGCGCTATTTCCAGTACAAAGTCAGCATACGACCCGAAGACCTTCAGGTAGGCCGCAACTACATCACCGACAAGCAGGAAAGCATGCAGCTTGGCCGCGACGGAAAACCTGTGCAGGTTATCTGGTATCAGTTCAAGATACCCTTGAACCAGCCAGAGAAAGTGGTGGGTAATATCAACGACTTTTCCACGGTGCGTTTCGCACGTATGTTCATGACCAACTTCAGTGCCGTCACCCACCTCCGTTTCGCCACTCTGGAACTTGTGCGTGGCGAATGGCGTTCATACAACTTCAACCTCAACAACCGCAACGATGCTCCCGCCGAAGGTGAACTGGATGTGTCCACGGTGAACATAGAGGAAAACTCCACACGCACCCCGGTGAACTACGTGCTGCCTCCAGGTGTGGACCGTCTCCAGGATGCAGGTCAGGCACAGGCTCTGCAGCTTAACGAACAGGCCATGCAGATGAAGGTGACAGGCCTCCAGCCTGGCGATGCAAGAGGTGTATACCGAAACACGCAGATGGACATGCGTATCTATAAGCGCCTCCAGATGTGGGTTCACTCTGAAGCTCTTATAGACGACCCTACCAATCTTCGCAACGGCGACCTCGCGCTCTTCCTGCGCCTCGGCTCCGATGTGAAAAACAACTACTACGAATACGAGATTCCGCTCGACCTCACAGCTCCAGGCGTATACAACAACCGTTCCAGCGCCGACAGAAACAAGGTTTGGCCGCAGCAGAACTACCTCAACATACCTCTTGAGATTTTCACCAAGCTCAAGACCCAGCGCAATCAGGCCAAATCTTCAGGCATAGATGGCGTGGGATATGCAATACCCTATACCACACATGACCCTGACAACACACAGAACACCGCAACCGTATTGGGTAATCCGTCGCTGAGCGATGTCAGGGTTATGTTAGTAGGTGTGCGCAATAAGTCGAATTCCGTTAAGGATGGAATTGTGTGGCTCAACGAACTGCGTGTTACTGACTTCAACGAAGACGGAGGCTGGGCAGCAAGAGCCAACGTGAACTTAGGTGTCAGCGACATTGCCACCGTCAACTTCACCACCCACAACGAGACAGCAGGCTTCGGAGGAGTGGACCAAGGTCTGTCGGCTCGTCGTCTGGACGACTATAACCAGTACGCAATAGCAGTACAGGGCGACATCGGCAAGCTCCTTCCGGCAAAGGCCAAGCTCTCGGCCCCGATATTCTACTCCCGCTCCTCGGAAACAACTACTCCGAAATATAATCCTCTCGACCAGGACATCTTGCTTAAGGATGCCCTTGACGCCGCTACCACAAAGCATGAGAAAGACTCCATCCGCGACTATGCCATAACCAAGAAGACTGTGGAGAGCTTCTCGCTGAGCGGTTTCAAGTTCAACATTCGCAGCAAGAATCCCATGCCGTGGGACCCCGCTAACTTCACTTTCTCCTTCTCCTTCAACAAGCAGAAGAACCAGGATCCCACAACACAATACGAATATACAAACGACTACCGGGGATCGTTCCAGTACTCTTACTCACCTATGATTAAGCCGCTGAAACCCTTCGGCTGGCTGAAATCCAAGAACAAGAACCTCAAGTTCCTGCAGGACTGGGGCATAAACTGGCTTTTCAACTCCATCACCTTCCTCAACAATATGTCGCGCTACTACTACGAGCAGCAGACCCGCTCGGAGGTAGACGTTGACTTCCAGCTTCCTGTTCAGGTAAGCAAAAACTTCCTGTGGGACAGACAGTTCACACTGTCATGGAACATATTGCCGTCGCTGAACCTCACTTTCGCCTCTAACACCACAGCGCGTATTGAGGAAACCATTGGCGCGGTGAACAAACGTCTTTTCCCCGACAAATACCGCGACTGGAAAGATACCGTGTGGAACTCTATCAAAGGACTCGGTACGCCATGGAACTACAACCAGACCTTTACCGGTAGCTATCGCGCGCCCTTCAGCAGGATTCCGATCCTCGATTTCCTGCAGGCTAATGTCACCTATACCGCCACATACCGCTGGGATCGTGGCGCCACCATCGATGATGATGTCTACATAGGTAACACCGTGCAGAACAACGCCGTATGGAATGGCGACGCAAGGCTGAACCTCGAAGGTCTATTCAACAAAGTTCCCTACCTGAAACGCATCAACCAGCGGTTCTCTTCCTCTTCCGGAGCGAGGTCCGCAAACCAGCGGAAAGACCAGAAGCAGAAGAAGTTCGAGCGGGCGATAACCCTTAATCCCGACACCACCACCATCGTCACCCACAATATGAAGAGCAAGAAGCTGAAGATAGTGGCAATGGCGGGCAACAGACCTATGCGTCTGCAGACCAAGGTATTGGATGAAAACCGCGTGGAAATCCTCACCAAAGGCTCACAGAGCCTCAAGGTGACCATCACCGACCGCAGCAAGGAGGAGGGCAAGAACGTCTTCAAAGAGATAGGAGAACATACTCTCCGTTTCATAATGATGCCCCGTAGCGTGAACATGCGCTACCGTTCCAGCCATAGCCTCAACCTCCCGTTGTTCCAGCCGGAGGTAGGCGACATATTCGGCCAAAGCACCCAATACGGTCCCATGGCGCCGGGAGTGGACTTCGCATTCGGCTTCGTGGGCGAGGATTACGTACAGAAAGCCCTTGACAGAGGCTGGCTCATCTGCAACGACACGCAGACCTCTCCTGCCATCTGGAACCAGATGAAGGAGTTCAACTTCGAGCTTAACTTAGAGCCGGTAAGAGGCCTTAAGGTACTCCTTACCAGCAACCTCACCGACAACCGCACACGGCAGGTACAGTTCATGTATTCCGGAATGCCCACAACACATACCGGAACCTATACGCGTACAGCAATGGCCATCGGCACCGCCCTCAAAGGCTCCAAGGCCGACAACGGATACCAGAGCGCAGCTTTCGACAACTTCCTCTCAAACATTCCGGTAGTCGCCGACAGAGTGCAGAGCATGTACAACGGCACTGTATACCCCAACGCAGGCTTCCTCGCAGGAACACCATACGCAGGGTCTCCCTATAATCCAGAGGTAGGCACCGTGGCTGCCACAAGCGGCGATGTGCTGATTCCCGCATTCATTGCCGCATATACCGGCGGCGATGCCAACAGCATAACCCTTGAACACTTCCCCGGTCTCGGCTCAATGCGCCCTAACTGGAGAGTGACTTACGACGGTCTCACACAGATTCCTTTCATCAAGAATCTGTTCAAGACCCTCACCTTCAGCCATGCCTATCAGTGTACATATTCCGTAGGCAGCTATTCCAGCTATCTCGACTGGGTGGGCGTCAACGGAAACTTCGGCTTCACCTCCGACCAGCAGACAGGACGGCCTATTCCCTCATCCCCGTTCAATATCTCCTCCGTTGCCATCACGGAGAAATTCGCGCCTCTCATCGGCGTCAGCATAACGCTGAAAAACGACCTTACCCTCAACGCCGAATACCGCGATGCCCGCACCCTTACCCTAAATACTTCGGCGGGACAGATTGTGGAGGCTACCAGCAAACAGTTCACTCTCGGCTGCGGATATAAAATCGCCAACTTCAACAAAATTATCAAGATAGGTTCCCGTCAGGGCGGAGTCAACAACGACCTGAGCATGAACCTTGATTTCAGTTTCAGCCAAAATCAGGGACTGATACGCAAGATAGAGACCGCCTACACCCAGGCCACCAACGGCTCGCAGACCATCTCCATCAACTTCATGGCCAGCTACACCCTCAGCAAACGAGTCACTATGTCGGCTTTCTTCGACCACCAGATCAACAAGCCATTGGTTACCAATGCCTCTTTCCCCACCACCAACTCCAACTACGGCATCAGCTTCAACCTCTCCCTCGCCCGCTAATACCAACCCAGTTTCGATGTAACTTCAGTCCATTGGTATTACCATTCGGATAACACATAGTATTTCCGAAAAATCTAAAATCCCATTCTTTTTTGTGAATTATAGTTGGTAATTGAAAAAAAGTGTTAAGTTTGCAATTGTAAGCTATATGCAGTTATAACTTATGAGTACAAATAAATTACACAACTAAATCACAACGATATGAAAAAGAAGTTGCAATCAGTCATGGCGCTGTTTTTGCTTGCCGGAACTGTGCTTACAGCCTCTGCCGTGAAGCGCCCAACGGAGATTCATTTCCGGCATCTCAACGGAGAGGATGCTTTCCCCAATAAAATAGGAAGCGTGTTCTGCCACTACGACTCAGTGGGTCATCTTGACCAGCTGCGTTACGTATGCGTGTCTGTCATGGCGGGTAACGCTGCACAGGGAGAATTGCCGAAAGGTGATTTCGGACGGATACCTCATAACTCCGATTGGTCCGATTAGTCACTAAAAGGAAGCAGGCTGTTCCGCAATGGAACAGCCTGCTAAAATATGACTTGGAAGAATTTCCGGCTATTAGATGATGCCCTGAGCCATCATAGCGTCGGCAACCTTCATGAAGCCTGCGATGTTGGCGCCCTTCATGTAGTTGATGTATCCGTCAGCCTGAGTGCCGTACTTCACGCAGTTCTCGTGGATGTCGGCCATGATAGTGTGGAGACGGTCGTCAACTTCCTTAGCACTCCACTGGAGGTGCTCAGCGTCCTGGCTCATTTCGAGGCCGGAAACGGCAACACCACCGGCGTTGACAGCCTTACCGGGAGCGTAGGGGAGCTTAGCGGCGATGAAGGCGTCGATAGCCTCTGCCTGACAGCCCATGTTGCTGACTTCGGCAACCATCATAACCTTGTTGGCGATGATGTTCTTGGCGTCCTCGAGGCTAACCTCGTTCTGGGTAGCGCAAGGAAGAACGATGTCTACCTTCTGTTCCCAAGGCTTGCGGCCTGCGAAGAACTGGCTGCCTGCGAACTTCTCAGCGTAGGGAGCAACGATGTCGTTGCCGGAAGCGCGGAGTTCGAGCATATAAGCGATCTTCTCGGCGTCGAGGCCGGCGGGATCGTAGATGTATCCGTCAGGACCGGAGATGGTGACAACCTTGCCGCCGAGTTCGGTAGCCTTGGTAGCAGCGCCCCAGGCTACGTTGCCGAAGCCGG
>CAJMDR010000089.1 GCA_905212215.1 uncultured Porphyromonadaceae bacterium | reverse complement strand
TCGGCTGCCTTATCGCGCAATGAGGCTGCATCGCGAATCAGCTTATCGATATCTTTCTGCATTTCCTCCGGAAATACCGGGACTGGAATTGTTGAAACATTTGCCGGTTCGATATGCTGAATAACTGCTCCAAATGTTCCTTGCGTCAGCATTGCGTATCCATATTTCGATGAAAGATACGCATACAAGTATCCACCCCCCAGGATGTCCTTCGGCTTAAGCCGAAGGACATCCTGGGAAGCAAGCTTCCCAGCATGTCCGGTGTTCGTGAACACCGTGTTGCCAATCGTGCCTGAACATGACACAAGAATCCAACCGGGATGGAGCATTTTATCGGCCATATCCTCGGTATATTTCCTTGAAATCAGTTTTATATCCGACAAATCGGATTTCAACATAGCTGAACTTCCGACAAGTGGAATACCTGTCTTAGGATTGTTCACATAGACTCTCTTCCATCGTCCAGCGTGCCATATACGTTCCATTACGTCTCCGCATTTAACCACAGGATAGGGACAGTCCGCAATTATGCGCCTAACTGATACTCCCTCACTTAGCTGAAAGGAAGCATCAATCCTCATGACCGGAGCATTAGCAATATCGTGACGTTTTACTACTGCGGTCTTCATTACTTTCCCTTTAAGGTTTCAGACAGAAATTCACGATATGCTTTTGCTACGTCAGGCAGATCGTCATCAAGGTGCTTGATGCGCTCATGGCGTGAGCATAACTGTTCTCGGCCGTCAGCAGTAATCGATATCCAGCGGTGGTCATGGTCAAACAGCATTTCAGCGCCATCTTCATCGCGCTTGTAGATGGGCACACCACGACGGTCTTTGCCCACCTTGTCAACAATGGCCATGAATACGTCGTACTCTTCTTTTTCAATTGGGACGAGACGTTCTTTGGCTGTTTTCTTCTGTAAGAAAAGAAGCGATGCCTGAACTCCGACCTGCGGCAGGAAGGTCTCTACCGGAAGGTCGACCGATGCAAGGAGTTTGAAATTCTCGAGTATCCACTTTCTTACAGACTCCATATTGGGGTTGCCAAGAATAGAGTCGGGCAGTACGATTGCCATCTTGCCACCCGGTTTCAGGAACTCGTGGCAAGCTTCGATAAACAACACTTCCGGTGCGGATCCTCCAAAACGCGAGAGCTGGTACTTAGCAGCAATAGCCTGAGCGACCTCCACCTTTGCGCCGAACGGCGGGTTTGTGAATATCATGTCGAACTTCCCTCTGGCGTTATCCATCGCAGTCGCGAAGGGGAAGTCGTGGTCATAGCTTGTCTCTATGCTCTTTGCAACTGCCGGAGCGACAAGGGGTACATCGGGAAGCTGGCCATCTGGATAGTCAAGTGAGTTGATGTTGAAAATATTGGCATGACCATCACCGGCCATCACCATGTTCATTCGTGAAGCCTTGCGCAGGTCCGGGTCAAAGTCAAATCCAAAAATCATTCGACCGGCATAGTCCGACACCAACTGGTCAACTTCGGGGGTGTTGAGCTTGGCATCGAGGCGAACATCATCGAGTTCGGGATACAGATTACGAGCAATCTTGCGGCGAACATGGTCGAGCGCACCAACGAGGAAACCACCGGAGCCGCAAGCCGGGTCGAGAACGCGCGTGTCGGGGCCCGGATCGAGCATTTCAACCATGCACTTGACTATATTGCGCGGAGTGAAGAACTGTCCGGCTTCCTGCTTAAGTGTGTTGCTGACTATAGTCTCGTATGCGGTTCCTTTGATATCTACGGTTGCATTGAGAAAGCTATACTTTGCGAGTTCCGAGGCTATGTAAGTGACGCCGACATCAGATATGCTGATACGCTCATTGCCGTCAAACACATCCTTATACAAATCATCGGTTTTAAGCTCCTCAAAGAGTGACTTGATTCTCTCTGTCACTGCAGCTTGTCCTTCGGGAGTGTTCATCTCTTTTACTCCGACCCAGAAACGACGGCGATAGCTCACACGGTTTTTAGCATCAATAAATCGGCGCTTTTCATCGTAGAGTTTACAGAAAATCAGGTTGAGAAGTTCCCAGAAGGCATCTTTCTTTCGGCCCTCATTGCCATAGAGATAATTGTGGCAGCGTTTGAACGTGCGCACAAGCGACTCGTTAGCGGGAGTACGCTGCGGAGCACGTTCACCGGCCTCTTCCAGTTCTTCAAGTGTCTGTCCCTTTGCAGGCCAGTCCGAAAGATCTTCACAAGTCACCTGACCGAAATCATCTTCAAGCGAGTGCTGAAACTGCATATCAATGCCATTGGTCCAGCAACCGAACTCACAGTCGGTGTAACTGAGTATATTTTCAAGAGTTGCGGTCACACCGGCCTTGGTGTCATCGGTCTTGACCTTGCTGTCCTTTGCAATTACTATAAAGCGGATGAGAGTATCGGCTGAGTGTGGCTTGCCCTCCTCAAACACGGCTAAGTCTACCTTCTGCTTACGCTTCTTCTCATCGTCTTCAAAGCTCACATTAAAGTCTCGCTCCAAATCGCTTGCTGAAAAACCGTACTCCTCAATCATCATGGAAATCATGTGCTGAAGAGTAAGCTCCTTCTCCGTGGATTTTTTGATTTGATTGGTTAGTGAGCAAATTATCTGGTCATCATTGAGAACCACCTCGTTCTTGGCATCTCCTGATTTTATATCTTTTTCCGCCATATCGCTTTATTTCTTTATTTTGACATACATAACTTCGGGTTCGGTGACCATTGTAGGATTGATAAGGTCACGAATGTCTATCTCCAGAAGATTAGCGATTTCGCGAAGAGTCTCCAATCCCGGCTGTGCGGTATTGGTACACCATTTAGACACAGTGGCAGGATCGCGTCCCAATTGTTCTGCAAGCCACTTATTAGTGCGTTTCTTCTCGGCAAGAATAACCTTTAGCCGATTCAAATCATTGTCCATGTCGTTTTTAAGTTAGTTAACTGAGTCACACCAACCCGTCGATTGGTGCTTAAAATTGAATTTGACGCAAATTTACTACTTATTTCGCAAACGACATAATTTATATGGAAAATAATTACTAACTTTGCAAATAAACTTGTTTTTCTATGTTTCTACCAGCTGTCACCATTGATCATATCAAGGAAATAACCGGATTATCATTCGACAAGGCTTCCGATTTTGAAGCATTGGCTGATATGATTTCAGCTAAGACTTCAAACAGACTTGGTGTAACCACCTTAAAGCGACTTATCGGATATATCTCGGATGACAGAGCCACGAACAAGAGTACGCTTAACATTCTTGCCAAGTTCTTAGGCTTCACTTCATGGGACAGATATTGGGCCACAGTAAATCTCGATAGTGCATGGGATGAAGAGGATGATGCCGTGTGGATTCAGGAGTTACCGGTAGGCACTACCATTGAGGTATCATATCTTAACCGCACAGTAGTATTTGAGGCTGTCATCTTCAATGAAAAACTCGCCCTTAAAGTCATAAAGTCAATTAATGCCAGTCTCAAAAAAGAAGACATCGCAATGATAAGTAAGATAAAAAAGGGTGAGCGGTTAGAAGCCTCCAAGGTAATTCGTGGGGATTATTCCGGAGCCTACCACACTAACGGCGAAGTACGAGACTTCTTCATCTCCTTCCCAGAAAATTCATGACCTAACTACTTCTCTTTAACGATAAAGTATTTAGGAACCCAGTTTGTCGAATTGACAACTCCATTTCCGGTCTCAAACGAAGTATAGAGTTTAGGCACCCATCTTGTCGTTAAGCTGGATTACAGACTTGCCGTCATTAAAAGACCTGACGAACCAATCGTTGACAGCTACATAAATCTGATCCTTTGTTTTGGGAATACTGTCAATTACTGTTACGCGAGTGATTGAATTGTTCTTGTCGAGGCCATAAAAGTCCTTGATGGCGAGGGCTGCTTCATCATCTTTGATTTTGCCATCCCCGTTGGTATCGAATTGCGACATGTCGATAGCTGCAAAATCTTGCTCAGTAATAATCTGAGCGCTGGCCACTGTGAAGCTAAACACAATGGCAAAAAGCATAATTACTTTCTTCATTTCGTTTATATTAAATTTCTGAAATGCAAAAGTAATATGACAATCTTAAATAATAATCATCAGGCCCAAACTTGGACAAAGATGGATGAGGACAAGGAATCCAAAAGAGCCTGCGGCTTATCTAAGAATGATAAAGGTTATCTTTGTTTGGAAGTTCAGGCGTCGTTTTCGATGTTATCGCCTTGATTTCGCCCAATGCGTTTATAATATACGCCTGATGGGTGTCAAGACACGCAAATTTGTCGGTTATTAATGGCTTGTTCATTTGCGTGTGCCCGAATACATAGTAATCAGCATCCTTATATAAATTGCAGCCATGAGCAATTTCTCGTACATCAGCCCATACAGGAGAACCACAATCATCAATGCCTCCGCGTAGTTTGGATGCTCGGCCTAATGTCTTCCAGACCCTGTCATGTGCGGCTCTATTAGTTTGCCATGACTCAGTGGAGTTACGATTATACTCTTTAAGCATTTCCCAAACTTTATCATTTATTTGATCTAAGCCATGAGGAAGTTTTGTATAGTCAATCCATTCCTCAAACAAAGGAGCATGTGAAAATAGCCATCTCTTTCCATTTATGTACCTTACCGCAAACATATGGAATAGATCCATGTTGTTTCGGAATACCTCGAAAATGTCATCCTCCCAATCCTTCATTCTGTGACCCCAGTCATAAAGGAACCAGTATTGTAAATCATGATTGCCAAAGAGAAGAGTTACGTTAGAATGATTCCGTGCAAATTCAACAATTTCGAGAAAAATATTGAAAGCATCTTCGTCATCTATATCTTCATCTATATCTTCATCTGGATAAGGATCCAAGTAGTCCCCAAGAAAAATCGTATCAGCATTTGGATATTTAGCCACGGCTTCCTTCCAAAAACCACGGCCATGCACGTCAGGTATTACTATAATTTCTTCTGCCATAGGCACATCAGTCATCATGAGTCAATTATCGGACTTAGTCCCAATCGTTTAATGCGTTTATATATCTGTCAATATCAAGAATCTGAACATAGCGTTTCTTTCCCTTTTGACATTCAGGACAGCAGCACTCAGTAGATTCCATTTCAGACATATTCAGGTATATCTATTCCTAATTACAATGAACTACTATTATAATCAAATATCTCCATCCTAAATCATTACAGATATTTAATTCATGCAAAAATCGATTTCTATCATTTCCTTATAGGATGCAGCGAGGTCATGGATGGCTTCATCATTGTGCATCCAGATTTCATTACCTCCGTAGGAATCCTTGAGGTCGTACATGAGATTGAGCAATGCGACGTCACGATTGGGCGCGGTCAGATTGCTTTCCTCGATATACATCACTTGTACAAGCCAGTTGTCCGGATTTATACGAAGGTAGCAGTCGGCTACATCCGGGTCGGTATCAATACGCTCCTGAACGGCAGAACGAATTGCCTGTTCAAGAGCGTGAATCTGTTCGTCTGATATGTTGGTGATTTTCATTATTGATCAGGTATGATATTTTGGGCCCATGCCGGAAGTTCATCGACATACATCTTTTCAAGTTTCCCGTTTGTCAGCCTGAACTGAATCTGTGCATCCCGGTCATTAACCGAGTTGTCATAGACGTACAGACGGTCAACCATGCGGGATATAATCTCACAGTTCTCTATTGACTTCGTATATCGTGATATAATCTTCTTAATGGGCACGTCATGTCCTCCTTCCATGACTCTCTTTGCTATACGCGAGGCGTTGATGGACGGATGACTTGTAGATATAAAGAATACTCTGATAAAGAATCCGGCTTCCTTGGCACGGACAAGGAAGTCAATCTTGTCTTCTGCGGAGAAGACTGTCTCAAACACGAAACTCACTTTATCGCGGAGACATTGCTCACGCCATTCAGCGCAATAGTTGGCTGCCTGAAGTACAGCCTCCCTGGAGTTCCAATCCCCGAATTTGTCATTAGCAATCTGGTCGGGATTGATATATACTGTTCCATCAGCCCACTCGTGATGAAGGAATTTCTGGGTAACAGAGGTTTTGCCAGACCCGTTTGGTCCGGCTATAACAATGAGTTCCGGCTTTCTTCCAGCTTTAACCATTTATCACACTGTTTATGCGATCTGCCCATTTAGCTTTTTTTGCTTCGGCATTTTTACGCATTTCAGAGAAATAAGCAGCGGTTGCTTGCTCCTGGCGTTCCTTTGCGTCATGAGCAACCTCCTTCATAAGCTGTGCCAGCATCTCATCACTCGGTTCTTGTCCCGAAGTGAAGCGATATGAGTTCATTTCCTGTTCTGACATAATTCCGTACTGTTAGTCTACAAAGTTACAACAATTATTTCATATATCGGGTTTTAAGAGTAACTTAATCGTCTTATGCAGGTATGAAAAATTGTGAAACGTCTATCTGAGAATCTGTATAATACATTAAAATCTTCTGTTCATCCATCTTCAGATGAATACTCCATTTTCCGGATGATAGTTTCGGGACATTGTTATCCATGCAGAACCTGGCGATAAGTTCAATAGGCAAAACAACAATCCCTCTAACGTCAAGGGCAATCACCCAATAGGAAATTTCCGGCTCGTCATCAGGAGAAAATATACTTGTCCACCATACTTTATTATTAGGGTGTTCAGTTTGATGTTCAAAAAAAACGTCATTCAAAACACCTGAAAAATTAATAAAAACACGTGCTTAAAAATATTGATCTTTAGCGCAAAAGAGTACATTGAAAATTTGGATAATTCATTGATTTTTAGTAATTTTATAGTCTAATAATCAACTAAAAAGCAATGAAAAAATCAGATTCAAACACTCCCAAAGAAACCCCGGAAGAGGAACTGAAACGTCTTCGTAAAGAGAACTCAAAGCTCAAGGCGCAGAAGGAAGCCGATAAAGCCAAAATCTTAGACTTGAAGAAAGAACTCAAAAAAAAAGACGTGCCGACAATAACCGTGACCGAAGAACAACGCAAGTTACTTTCGAGCCTGTTCCCGGACATAGATTCTCTATTCAGTTGATAATGCTTTGCGTGCTGATCTATGTGCGGACCGGATGCGGACTGCGAACTGTAATATCCATAATCGGGATATTTGAGGAGGTCCTCGGAGATTCCTTTGGGAAGATTCCGTGCTACAACTCCGTGGCCAACTGGGTTCGCAAGCTCGGACTCTCCGTCTACGATGAGGATGCTCCCCAAGGCGGTAAGTATGCCCACATAATCGATGAAAGCATCATGATCAACAAGGAGAAACTTCTTGTAGTGCTGGGTGTTCCTGCCGAACATACAGGCAAACCACTGAATCATGATGATGTCATCGTATTGGGAATGCACGTTGGAGAATGCTTCAAGCGGGATGATGTCAAAGAGGCTAATGAAAAAGCTGCTGAAAAAACCGGAAGTTTTCCTGAATACGGAATATCCGACGGTGCGCACAATCTTGTAGGCGGCTTTAAGGATGCCGGCATTGACCATCATCTTGACATAAGCCATACATTGGGCAACTGCATGAAACACGTCTATGG
>CAJMDR010000088.1 GCA_905212215.1 uncultured Porphyromonadaceae bacterium | reverse complement strand
TCTATTGCAGTGCCTTCCGGGGCGTTTACTGTCAGTTGCCCTCCGGCGGCGGTAACGCTGATTTCATTGTCGGCGGTAACGCTGTATACTCCCAGATTCGGATCCTCGACTATATTCTTGAAATCACACCAGTATTCTGCCTGAGCGTAAGCTGCCGTAGCACCTACCGGCACGTAAAGAGTACCGTAATATAGTGTGCGTCCGGAAAAAATCCACCATTTATCGTCTGGGTCAGTTTTATAGAATGTGGGAGGCACTGCGTTGTCCACATATACTGCGCCGAGGCTTGGGAGGTTATCCTGGTCAAAGGCGCGGTTGCCGATACGCTTGACATTGTGCGGGATAAGCACTTTGCCTAAGCCGCCTCTCTTAGACGATGTCATCTGGAATGCACTCGGGCCGATGTCCTCCAGGCTCTCGGGCAAGGTGATTTCATTGAGGCTGCTTGTCTGCATGAAAGTGGCATCGGGAAGTTTCGTCATATTGGAAGGGAGTGTGACTTTCTTCAAACCGACACATGCCTGCATTGTGCCGTCGCCCCAGTTTACAACACCGTTGTGGAATTTTATTTCCTGTAGTGTCTCGGCTCCTGCAAAGCATCCGTTTTCGAGAGTTGTCACGCTGGCCGGTACCTCGTAGAAGGTTGCTGGGCGCATGCAGGGATATGCTTTCAGAACTGTGAAGTCCTTGTTGAAAAGCACTCCGTCTTTGACGGCATAGTGCATGTTGCCTTCTGCCACTTCGAATTCCAAAAGCGAGATGCTGGGCTGGAAAGCGCGGTATCCGATGTAGCTCACCGATGCCGGAATAATCATTGAGTGCAATGCCCAACAACCTGCGAAAGCACCGTCGCCGATATATTCGAGACCATCGGGGAAATTGAGGCTTTCCAGTTGTATAGGTGCGTTAAACGCGAGCTTGCCGATCCGCTTAAGGGTGGAAGGGAAAGTGATGGATCTCAAATAACCCATCTGGTTGAAAGCTTGTTCGGGAATCTCCACAACTCCCTCCTCAAAGACTACTTTAGAGAACGCCGAACTATAGAATGCATTTTTGCCGATTTTCATTTTAGGTGTTATCACCAAATCATCGTTGAGCCGCATTCTACTTCCGGCCAGCATATCGAACGCATGTTCGCCAATGTATTCCACATTTTTGCCCAACACAAGCTCGTTGACATGGGGCTGAAAGGCGAAAGCCCAGTCTCCTATTTTCGTCACTCCGTTTCCGGTCTGAATGGAAAGACAGCTGTCAACACCCCAAAATGCACAATTTTCAACAGTGAAGACATGATTAGGCAGCCATATCAGTTTCAATCTTTTGTTGTACCGGAAAGCAGATTCGCCAATGGTCTGGATAGTAGATGGTAGTTGCAGTACATTGCGGCCGTCGGCCTGGGCACAGAGCACCAAGGTCTTACCGTCGGCTGTGCAAAGATAATTGTTTATCATCTTGTAGGCAGGATTGCCTGTCTCTACAGTTATCTTCTGTAGTTTCTCGCAGGAGAAAGGATCTGGTTCCAGCTCTGTCAGCGTTGCCGGTAACATCAGGGATGTAAGACTGTAGTCTTGCAACGCGTAGCTTTTTATCTTCTTCAGATATTTGGGGAGTTTCAGTTCTTTGACACCATTGACAGTCACGCTATTGAATTCGAGAGAGTCAAGTCCATCGGACAGCTTGAGCGTCACCAGGTCGCGGGTGTCTATACCCTTCTTGTGGATACGAGTGATGGTGTTGGGGAGTGTCAGGGAAACCAGAGGGGTTTCGATGTTTAAATCGCACCAGAATGCACCAAGCCCTATTTCTCTGACTGTGTAGGTCTTGCCGTTGTAGGTCACATTTTCCGGCACCGTTACGGAGCCGTAATATGGAGCGTAACCCGGTCTGTCGGGGGTTGGCGTCACTACAGCGACAGCCGTAGGGTCGTAGTCGAGTGGCTCATACCAGATTGAGTCCACCATGAAGATTTCGGCTGATGCCGGCAGGGAGAGAAGCAGGGTCGCCAGCAGAAGAAGCCTGGATAGAAATTTCTTCATCCGATTGTAATTTAAAGGGTTGAACTTAGGTTTTGTCTGAAGCAAAGATAGATATGTATTTTTCCTTCCGGTGATTCTTTTTGTAAAAACGACCCATAAAATAGCCGTTTCTGACTATGATTTATAAAAGATAAGCCCGGATTCCGCATGTTGCAAGGAATTTTTGCGGAATCCGGAGGCGTGGAGATGATTCAGAGTTTAGGGCGAAGCGTTTTGCCGAGGCGACGGTATTCTGCGGCGCTGAGTCCTGTAAAGCGGCGGAACCAGGTGGTGAAGGCATTACGGGTACGGAAGCCTACGCTTTCGGCGATGCCTTCTATGGAATAATGGCCGTAGGCCTTTTCATCGTCAAGCATGAGCATAGCACGGCGTATTCGTGCCCGGTTCACCAACGTGGAGAAATTGCAACCGAAATGCTGGTTTATGCACTGCGACAGATACTGACGGTTGGTGTCGAGTTCTGCAACTAAGGCCGACATAGAGAAATCGGGCGAATAGATTTTCTCTGAGGTGAGGATGAAATGCTTTATCCGCGATACAAGTTCGTCGGCGATGTCCCGGCTGAGTCCTGAGCCGGCATATTTCTCTGCGGATTTGTAATCGGAAGCGGTATCAGCAACGACAGACTCTTCTTCCGATTCCGATGTTTCGTCCTCTTTAGCAGGAATTGAAGCCTCCGTTTTCTCTGCGCCTTCTGTCAAAACGGCAGGTTTGGCATCTATCCATTCGGGAGAATTGATGGTAGACTGCAACTGATGGTACAGCATCTCCGAGCGACGCCGTATGCGGCGGTTGCTTCGGATTAGGTAGACCACGAAAGCAAGCAGTAATACCGCTATCACGCAAGTAAATATCAGCGTGTTGCCGCGCATTCGGGAGCTGTACTCGGCGGCATCGATGTCGCGCTGCATGGCACGACGTTGCCTGCTGATGGCTATATCCTGAAAATCGACTAACTGCTGTTCTCCTGCCAGCGAGTCTTTAAGCTCAAGATAACGTATGTGGTAATCGCGGGCCTTTGCGGTGTCTCCTAATGCTGCGGCACTTTGCGAACACAATTCCCATACATATGTCCTTATGTCCGGAAGCCGGAAGCGGTAGCTGATTTTCAGCAGAGAGTCTGTTACTGCCACACATTCCTGTGACCTGTTAATTTCATTGAGCAACGCGTACTTCTGCAAAAAACACTGTGTCTTGAGGCGCACATAACGTAGATTGTCAGGCATGTATGCCGTCAATGAATCATAGAGGACAATTCCTTCCTCATGTTTATAATCAATCAGGGACTTTGAGGCTTTATAATAGAGTATTGAAATTTTTTTACGCGTTTTATCCGGATCGGGAATAGATGGAAGCACCTTCACGAAAGGGGCGAGGATTTCGTTGGAGCCTTTATAACTTGCTACTTTTACCAGATTTATGAAAGCGTTGTGAAATGTAGGCCAATCGCGGAGCTTCAACGAAGCCTCCGTGCTACGACGGAAGGCCTCCATAATGGTATTGTATTCGTCGAATAACTTAAAATTATTTGATGCATATATGCACAAAATGCTCTGACCGTAGAAGAGGTCGAGTTTGTTGGTCGGCAGGGAGGTCAGTTCAATAATTTCCTGAGCCGCCGAAAGGTCCTGTATGGCGGAAGGTATGTCGGAGTAGCAGATGAAGCGTGTTGTCCAACGTCCGTAATAGCCTTCGAGACAGGTGGCGATATCTTTTTCAGACATTCCCGGACGATAGCGTTCGGCCACTATGGTATAGCAGAGAAAAGCGCTGTCCGACATCTGTTTGTTATACAGGAAATCCTCACCGAGCGACAGCAACCGTTGCGAGGGCATGGTGCTGTAATGCTTATACTGCCCCTTCACCCACTTGGAACGGTCGGTGTTCAGAGCCTTCCCATGAGCACACAATGTGATGAGTGTGAGCATAAGCAGAAACAAAGGAATCCTGATATTCATTTCCGGAGGAATGTTAAGTTGTTAAGTTGTTATGCAAATTTAATCAGGATTTTCCAAATACGCAACCCCCGCGCAAATTTACACAAATAATAAAAGCTCACACCGGGAAGCTTTTGCTGGCTCCCGGGGTGAGGATATGTTGGTGGATTAAGGTCTTGGCGGTAAAGGGTTACGGCATGAATATCTTGCGGGTGGTACCGTTGCTCATGCGGCAGATGTTCAGGCCTTTCTGCAACTGGGGTAGACGGCGGCCCTGGAGGTCGTAGATGTCTGTTATCACTGCTTCTGCGGCATCGTCGGCGAGGGCGCCTACACCGTTATGCAGAGGAACGATGTGCACATACTGTTTCCAGATGTTGGCGGCTTTGTAAGCCTCCAAGCTCTCCTGGGGCACGGCGAGGACAACGCGGTCGTAGTTGGGCGACACTGATGCGCCGTTGGGCCTTGAGGAGATGGCGGCGGTGAGCTTCTGCGGTGTTGCGGCATGGTCGATTATGGAATCGAGGGGTACGTTGCCGAAAGCATCCTTGCCGATAGTGGTTACGGTGGCGGGAATCTCGATCTTGCTCAGCTTGGTGCCGTAGAAGGTGCTGGAACCGATGGACTTGAGCCCGGCGGGGAGGGGTACGGAAGTGAGGTTGGTGTTCTGAAAAGCTCCGTTGTTGAGCTGTGTGAGGGTCGAGGGAAGTGTGATGGAGGCGAGCGGTGTGCTGTGGAACATGGTGTTTCCGAGCTTGGTGAGGCCTTCCTCAAGGGTTACTTCGGTAAGCAGCGAGTCGGAACGGAACACATCGCGGCCGATGAGGGTGACGGAGCCGGGAATCCTGACTTTCTTCAGTGACTTACACTCCTGGAACGCCATCATCTCTATGCCACCGAGACCGTCGTTGAGCATGGCTTCGGGCAGGGAGATGCAGCCCATGAAGGCAGAGTCGCCGATCTTGCGCAGCTGTTTCGGGAAAGTAATCTTGCTGAGCAGCACACAACCTTTGAACACAGCCATGTCTATTGACACTACTCCGGAGCCGAGGTTCACTTCCATCAGGTTCTCGCAAGCATTGAAGGCCCATTTCTCAATGGTCTTGACGGTGGAGGGAAGGGTGAGCTTGGTAAGGCCGATCTGCCCCTGGAAGGTCCAGCAGCCTATGGTCTTGATGCCTTCGGGCACCACCATTTCGCCGTGGGGCGACACTCCGGCAACTATCCTGTTGTCGGCGATGGAGGTTACGAATCCGTTCTCGGATTTATAGACGGTGTTGCCGGGAGCCACGGTAATCTCGTTGAGCAGCAGGTTCTGACGTATGGCGCCGTCCACGATCTGCTTCACGGAGGCGGGGATATGCAGTTTGGTGAGTCCGGTTGCCACGAGAGCCCAGTTGTCTATTTTCTCCAGACCTTCGGGAAGGGTTATTTCCTTGAGGTTGGCACATTCGTAGAAGGCAGACTGTCCGAGATCCTTCAAGGTGGAGGGAATCTTTACCGATGTCAGCTTCGAGGCGCGGAAGCAGCCTTGTTTGAGAGCGAGAAGGCCTTCGGGAAGGTTTACCGAGGTGATAGAGGTGCCATAAAAAGCCCAAGTGCCTATCTGTGTGATGGAGGAGGGCAGCGTTACCGAAGTGAGGGCGGCCATGTGGCGGAAGGCATAGCTGCCGATGACCATGATGCCGTCGGGCACCACGGCACTGCTCTGTACCTGCGATGCCAGCAGAATCTTGCTTATCTTGTCGTAGAGCAGGCCGCCGCTCAACACCAGGCGTGGATTGCCGGGAGCGAGATTGATTTTGGCGAGGCGGTCGTTCTCTGCCCGCACGCCTTCGCCGAAAGCGGTGGTGGTGGCCGGAATGTCGAAGCTTGCCAGGTCGCAGTGCTCGAAGGCATAGTCGCCGATTTCCTCGATGGAATCGTTCATGTTGGCGAACTTAAGATTGTCACACTCGAAGAAGGCGAAAGCCATTATAGTGCGCACGTTGGGGCCGATGGTGACTCCCGTAATGTTCTTTTCGCGCTGGAAGGCGTTGCGGCCGATGGTGGTGACCTTGTATTCCACACCCTCATGGCTTACCGTTGCCTGGATAGTGATATCGGTGGCCAAAACTCCGGAGAATGAAGTGGCCGAGGCGGTATGTGCGACAGTGTCAAGGGTGTAGACCACCTGGTCCACGGTGACTTTGACAGCCGCCTTAGCAGAAGTGGCGCATAACAGGGCGGCGATGACAGCAGCGAAGTGCAGGTAAAGTTTCTTCATACTGTTGAAAGGTTTAGTGTCAGAAAAACGAGAAAAACATTGAAGTTGATTCCACTTATTTACGAATTCCCAAAGAGCTTGATTAATAATCTCTTTGTCAATCTTCATCCATCTATCCGGCGTCTTCCCATCCTCTCATCGGTCACGATGCCCGCATCGCTCCCTCTTCGCGGATGAAAATCCGCTCGAATATCTGGTTGAATCTTAACAAAGAAATAAGTTGAATCAACTTCATCTCTCGGTGCAAATTTATAAGTAACACGACTATTAAACAAACATAAAAAGTGCAAATGTTCTCACTTAGTTTAATTTTCTGACATAGTTCGGGAATAAAGGGCGACTCAGATTTAAGACGGCTCGGACAGGTCGGACAAGTTCGGACCTATCAGACTTATCGGACTAATCGGAGGACAGCAGGAGCAAAGCCGCTTTCGTCCGACTCGTCCGACCTGTCCGAACAAAGTGGAGGCTGCGTCAAAATGGCGCAGCCTCCGGGTTAATCCAAAACCAAACAGGGAGTTGCTCTCCCATTAGATCTACTTCACTCCTTCATCGGGGATCTTGCTTCCAAGGGGTGTTTATTTCACTTCCCAGGTCTCGTGGGTGGCGAGAATCATCTGGCGCAGGTTGGTAAAGGCTTTGCGGGCACGTACTTCTTCTACCTGCTCTGCCACGGCGGTCTCGTAGCTGGGTGCCTCTACGTCGCGGATGACGCCGATTGCCAGCGGGAGGGTATGGCCGTCCATCATGGCGAGCTGCTGATGCAGGAAGTTCTGCGGGGTGTGGGCGTCGTGTACCAGCACATCGTTGAGGGTGTAGCCGTCTTCGCCTACGGTAACAGCCTTAAGGCCGAAACCATCCTGCACAAGACCTTTCTCCATGTTCTTGCCGAAGAGCATCTTCTCGCCCTGACGCAGATGGATGATATGGTCGTCGCGGTTCTCCTTGTCGGTGATGTAGGAGTGTACGCCGTTGTTGAAGATGACACAGTTCTGTAGTATCTCTACCACGCTTGCTCCCTTATGCGCTGCTGCGGATGCCATGACTTCCTGAGTATCCTTGAGAAGGATGTCAATGCCGCGGGCGAAGAAGGTTCCGCGGGCTCCGAAGACGAGTTCTGCGGGGATGAAGGGATCCTCGGTGGTTCCGTAGGGCGACGACTTGGTGACTGCGCCGCGGTCGGTAGTCGGGGAATACTGACCTTTGGTGAGGCCGTAGATCTTGTTGTTGAACAACAGGATGTTTATGTCGATGTTGCGGCGTACGGCATGAATGAAGTGGTTGCCGCCGATGGCGAGGCCGTCGCCGTCGCCGCTTATCTGCCAGACGCTGAGGTCAGGGCGTGCCGTCTTCACTCCGGTAGCGATGGCGGCGG
>CAJMDR010000087.1 GCA_905212215.1 uncultured Porphyromonadaceae bacterium | reverse complement strand
CTCGTTCCTGCCGGTGGCTTTTGCCTTTTGGCTCAGTCACATAGCCCGCTATGCTTCCTCGCCTGCAAGACAAAATCTCCTCGCCATGAACGACCCAAAATTCACTTTTATTTTTAAACAACCTCTTAAACAACCTCTTAATCAGTCTGTCGCCTACAGGCAGCATATAAAACTCTTTTACCTGAGTCGCCGCTTTCCCGATACACCAACACATTAGCATATTGAATTTAAGTCCTCTTTCCTTGCTGACATGCAGAAGGTTGGTAACATCCAGTGTCTTGAAAAAAGTCACCATAGGCATTGGTGCTTTCATCCATAGCTCAAAAGCACAGGCTCTGGTGGTCTCTGTTGGGTTGATTTCATTCATCATGGCAACAAGCGTTTATGGTTTGCTTTTCCCGGTAATGGGAACGGTGAGTGTGATTCTGTAAACTGTGGTTATGTCAAGACTGCGGGCTATGGCATCCTGGAAATGCTCCATAAATTTCGGCAGGAAACGGCGACACAGTAACTCCAGAGCTTTGATTTTTTCTTCTCTGTCCGTTACTACGACAGCTTTACCGCAAGCCATGGCAGAATCATAATACTCGGTGAAGTTGTTCTTCTCGGCTTCGTATTTCGGTGTGCAACGGCTCACGGCTACCAGGCTTACTTCCGGATTGGCTTTTAGGCAGTCGATTTTCTCGCCTTCTGCAGCACAATGGAAATAGAACGTTGATTCGTCAGCTCGTACCACAGATAATGGAACGGCGTAAGGTGTACCGTCGGCATGAACCATACTCACAGTTACGAAAGGGGCTTTGTCGAAAATCTCATAAGCCCTCGAAATTGTTGTCTGCCGGTTGATTTTTCTCATCTGTCTCATATACTTCTGCTTTAGCGTTTCTGTAGTTCATTGGTGTCATGCCGGTATGAAGCTTGAAAAGGCGACAAAGATATGATGTATCTTTGAAATGCAGCCTGTCGGCAATCTGTTTCAGGGAGAGGTCGGTGGTATCGATTAAAGTCTTGGCAGTAAGAATCAGCATCTTGCTGATTTGCTCTTTGGCAGTGGTTCCTATATATCGTTTGATAATGATGTTGAGGTAGTTGGACGATATATTTAGTCTCCCGGCATAATATGCCACATCATGATGTTCGGCATAATGGCGGTTCAGCAGGGCTATGAAATCATTGGCAATGGTCCATGCCCTGCTTTTGTCTATGGCCAGAACTTTGTTTCCTGACCGGTATTCCACTTGTTGCGCCATGATGGTTATGAAGTTGCAGGCCTCGTTGTAAAGCGCCTTTTCTCTAAGTAATCCCTGACAATTAGTTTCCATCCATAGCAACACGTTGAACCAGCTCTCTGCAATGTTTCGCAAATTTTCCGGCAAAGGAAAAACCGGAGTCGTATAGATGAAGTTCCAGAAACTTTGAGAGGTAACGAGGTAATAGAGATTCTGAGTACTCAGGAAATCCAGTTTCAGGAAACGGGCAGAGAAATCATCACTGTTTCCAAGTGGCACCATCAACATCTCGAACGATGCGAACAGCATCCTCCCTTTGGAGAGCCGGAATTTATTTGAATTGACAAGAATGTCGGCATGGCCATTGTCGCAGAGCATTATCAGGCACCCCTCAACGGTGTAAGGTTTCCCTTTGCACGTCGGGAATCTATGTGAAACTCCTGCATTGATTATATGTCTGGTGTTGATCGCTTTCATGGTTGTCAGGGTCCATAACCGCTGAATTACAATTATTAACGTGTGTGACAGCTATATTGTTATAAAAAGTCCTATCTTTGTCAGAATTTATACCTCCTTTTCACGATTTATTGCACTAACTTTGCAGTCACAAAAATCTGACAGTTTTCAATTGAAATGAACTATGAACAGGGATAAACTCGACTTTGGCAATGGCAATATCAAAAGCCTTTTCAAGGCCATGTTTTTCCCCACTCTTGTGGGCATGGTCTTCAATTCGGTGCTCAATCTGTGCGATGGCATGTTTGTCGGTCATGGAGTGGGTAGCAATGCCTTGGCTGCAATAAACATAGTGGCGCCTCTTTTCCTGATTTGTACGGGAATAGGGTTGATGTTCGGTATAGGGGCCTCTGTGATAGGTGGCATACGGCTTGCTGAAAACAATGAAAAGGCTGCCCGCATCATCATGACTCAGGCTTTCATTGCCGGTGGCATAATATTCGGAGCCGTTATACTTGTATCATTGCTCTGTACGCACTCAGTGCTCTATGCCTTGGGATGTAGTCCCATTCTGGAGCCTTATGCCACAGATTACCTGCTATGGCTTCTGCCGGGACTTTTCTTCTTCTATCTCCAGTGTGTTGGCATGATGCTGATACGTCTCGACGGTTCTCCTCGATATGCCATGAGTGTGCAGATAGTGGCGGCTGTGGTGAATATTTTCCTTGACTGGCTAATGGTATTCCCATTGGATATGGGTGTGAAAGGTGCTTCCATAGCCACTTCTCTGTCTTGTGTTTTAGGTGGCCTGATGGTAACGGCCTATTTCATTTTCTTCTCCGATAAACTGAAATTCTACCGGTTGCGCATGACCATGAAATCGTTGCGCCTTTCAATACGCAATGTAGTATATATGTGCAAATTGGGCTTTGCCACCTTTATAGCCGAGCTGGCGATGGGTGTAATGATGGTGACAGGTAATTTTATGTTTATGTCTTTGTTGGGCGAAGCGGGCGTTGCGGCTTTCAGCGTTGGTTGTTATCTGTTTCCGCTCATCTTCTCCATCAGCAATGCCGTGGCACAGTCATCGCAGCCAATCATCAGCTATAATTATGGCGCCGGATATATGAAAAGGGTAAAAGAGACATTGAATCTGTCGTTAGTCACAGCTTTTTTCTGCGGAAGCATTGTCTCGCTTATAATGTGGGTGGGAGCACCGTATCTGGCGGGAATCTTCCTTGATTCTTCTGTGGAGTCATACTCTCTTGCCAAGCATGGTTTGCCGTTGTTGGGTATATGTGGAGTATTCTTTGCCCTCAACATCACCTTCATAGGTTATTACCAAAGCAGGGAACAGCCCCTCAGGGCAATAATATATATGTTGCTGAGAGGAATTGTATTCCTCGTACTGATTTTCATCCTGTTGCCGGACATGATTGGTATACCTGGATTATGGCTTGCTATTCCATTGTCCGAAGTGCTCACTCTGATAGTGATAGCGGCGGCATATCTGCTGCAAAGACATAAGGCAGAGAGTGTTTCCGGTAATTGATTTTGCAAAGAACAGTTTTTTGTGTATCTTTGTAAAAATTCAACTATTATGGACAGAATATCACTCCTGAGAAAGAGAACGGTATCATTGCTGCTTACAGTGATCCTTGCAGCATTCTCTGCTGCTGACTTTGCTGCCTATGCACAGATAGAGCGGCTCGAAGACCCTTCTATGCGCAACAGAAGTCGGTTCGAAAAGCTGGATCAGCTTTTCATCTATCCTTTCGGCATTAAGGAGCCGTTGTGGAAAGTGACCAAGAAGCAGATGCTGGCGGCTATGAAGCGGGAAGCGGGTCCATCGACATACACTTTCGTAAACGAAAGCACCACCTTCTTCAATAATAGCGAATGGGAAGGTAGTATAGCCGGTGTGCCTATTACTCTTTTTTACGTGAGTATGAGCGACAGCAATGTGCAGGTATCGTACAACATCGTAACCGATGACGACCCATCGTCGGAAGTGGCTAAAATTAAGAATTGGCTCGAAAGGCTGAATCTTGTTGATGCCGGATGGGAGGACTGTATCAGGTCGTATACATACGAAAATGGTACTCTTATGTTGGAAAGAACAGAAGAAGGAGAGTATCAGCTTTCCTTTGTAAGACTGTATTAAACAATATGATCCCGAAAATCTCATTGAGAATTTTTTCGGGAACCTATCTTTTTTTTGCAGTCTTTTCCTTTCTTCACCGTGGTTGTTTTATGGCCTCGGTGAGTCCTCGCCATCGGTCAAGTAAAGCTGAAAAATCTTGCGGAAGCGCTGCTTCGAAATCCATCTCTTCGCCGGTATGTGGATGCCGGAATCCTAATGTACGGGCGTGGAGTGCCTGCCTCGGACATGCCTTGAAGCAATTCTGTATGAACTGTCGGTAGCTGCCTGAGGTCGTGCCTCTGAGGATTTTGTCGCCGCCATAACGGGCATCGTTGAACAACGGATGTCCCAGATGGGTCATGTGAACCCTTATCTGGTGTGTACGACCTGTTTCAAGTTGGCATTCCACCAATGAGGTGAAGCCGAATCTTTCTTTTATACTATAATGTGTTACCGCGTGTTTGCCAAGTATCTCATCCGGAGCTACTGCCATCTTGAGCTTGTCGCGTGGATCCCGGTATATGGGCGCGTTGACGGTGCCTGTGTTCTCATCGAAATTACCCCACACAAGAGCATTATAAAGCCTTCGGGTGGTCTTGTTGAAGAACTGAAGCCCAAGGTCGGTTTTTGCTTCAGGAGTTTTTGCTATCACCAGTAGACCGGAAGTATCCTTGTCAATACGGTGAACCAGGCCTAAACGCGGATCATTGACGTCATAACCTTCTGTATCGCGGAAATGCCAGGCAAGAGCGTTGACAAGTGTGCCTGTCCAGTTACCGTGTCCCGGATGCACCACAAGTCCTGCGGGTTTGTTTACCACCATCACCCAGTCATCTTCATATACCACATCGAGAGGTATGTCTTCAGGAAGAATCTCGAAGTCATAGCGCGGTCGGTCCATTACGATGCTTACCACATCTTCCGGCTTGACCTGATACGATGATTTCACGGCTTTACCGTTGACAATGATGCAATGTGCGTCGGCTGCCTGCTGAATGCGGTTGCGGGAGGTGCGCTCCATGCGTGTCACAAGGAATTTGTCCACACGAAGCGGTTTCTGCCCTTTGTCGGCAATGAAACGGAAATGCTCGTAGAGTTCCCGTCCGTCCGACAAAGAAATCAGATTTTCATCGTTGTTATCGGTCTGCGGTGTCGGACATGCGCCGATCGGAGCCGGGTCATCGGCGGGGATTGCCGGAACTTGATTTTCCTCTGGAATAGGCACCATTATAGTCCTATGGTCTCAGGTTCAGGCTCGGAATTGGTATTCTCGTTGCCGCCTCCGGTGTTCTCCTCGGGAATATACTGGTATGTGCCTTGCGATTCTTCGCCTTCTTCTGCCGGAGCATAACCGCCGGAACCGGCAGAGTAGGAGCTTTCTTCGGGATATTCAGGTGCGAAAGCGGGATCCTTGGACATTTCAAGATTATATAAGGAGTCGTAGAGGGCATCCAGGCGTCCGTCGTAAACCTCCACCACTATATATGCCGAAACCGGAATGAGCTGTCGCTTCCTGACCGGTCTGCCGTCGGCAAGGATACGCACCACAAGGTCTTTGCTGGTGCCGAGCACTTTCACCACTTTTATTTTCTTGAAGCCGAGTTCCTGCAAGCGTGACAGGGCAGTGCGTTCAGGCATTCCGCGCAAAGCATTCAGCCCAGGTCTGTTCTCCTCGTCTATCATTACCTGCTTGGGGTGCAGGGCATTGATATATAGGAATACTTTTCGACCCGGTTTTGCTATCTCTCCTGATTTAGGGAACTGTTCTATCACAAGTCCCGGTTTTATATTGTCAAGATATAGCGAGTCGCGTATCTCTACGCGGAATCCGGCGTCATGAAGTTTTTCCACGGCGGCCGAATAGCTCAGGTTCTCCACGCTCGGCACCGTGGCTTTCTGTCCATGCTTGGTGAACAGCGCCAGCGAGAAATACACAATCAGGATGCCGAGAGCGGCTATGGCCACTATCAGAAAGGAATTAACCAGAATAGGGTGTTTGCCTCCTATTACAGGAGGTTTCGTAGTCATGTTCGGGTCTTCTTTCGTGCTCAAATCGATTAGTGTTTACTTTCAAGTTTCAAAATTACTAAAAAATCACAACATAGAGGGCAACCTTCGGAATTTTTTTATTAACTTTGCAGTCGATTATGAGAAAGGAATTGCGTTGCACTTTCTTGCTTGCGCTGCTTTTGGCTGTAACAGCCGGATGCGGTGAGTATAATCGTGTACTCAAGAGCAAGGATGTGGATGTTAAATATGCGTATGCCAAAAAAGCATACGAGCAAGGTAAATATCTCCAGGCCTCGACAATTCTCGACGGCCTCATCACACCGTTGCGTGGTGGTCCCCGTGGCGAGGAAGCTCTCTATTTGCTTGCCATGAGCTATTACAAGAACCAGGATTATCTCAACTCCGGTGTGTACTTCCGTACTTATTACGGCCGCTATCCGCGTGGAACTTATGCCGAGGATGCACATTTCTATTCCGGATATGGATATTACAAGGAATCCCCTGAACCTCAGCTCGACCAATCGATAAGCCTGAAGGCGACACAGGAACTGCAGAATTTCCTTGAGCTTTATCCAAGAAGCGAAAAAGCCGAGGAAGCGAGAAAAGCTCTTCTTGAGCTGCAGGATAAGATGACCCTTAAAGAGCTTCAGAACGCTTATCTGTATTATAACCTCGGAATGTATCTGGGCAACAACTACCAAAGTGCCATTATAGTGGCGCAGAACGCCTTGAAAATATTCCCTGCCTCAAAATACAAGGAAGACTTCGAGATGCTTATCCTGAAGGCCAAATACCAGATGGCGAAGCACAGTGTGGACGAGAAGAAAGATGAACGTTATCGCGATGTCATCGATGAATATTTTTCGTTCATCAACAACTATCCCGAAGGACCGAACCGTCGCGAGGCCGACAATATCTACAAAATAGCTAAAGCACACACTGGAAACTAAATAATTTTGGATTGCCGGATGCGGGTGTCAGATTCTTCACAGGAACCCGATACTTCTGCCGGAGTTCAACGTTTATAGATATATGGACTACAAGAGAACGAACGCACCGCTCAACACCGTTACCCGCGATATGAACAAAATGGCGGAACAGACTGGAAACGTCTATGAATCCGTTTGCATCATAGCTCGCCGGGCTAACGCCATTGCTGTCGAAATCAAGAAGGACCTCGAGAAGAAACTCCAGGAATTTGCCGCTAACGACAACATGGAGGAAGTGACCGAGAACCGTGAGCAGATTGAAATTTCTAAGTTCTATGAGCGATTGCCCAAACCCACACTCATCGCTACTCAAGAGTATATAGACCACAAGCTCTATTTCTCGAATCCTACTAAACAACGCGACAGACTCGACGACTGATTCCTTTTCCGGAAGTCAATCCTTCGTGAAAAGTAAAGCGGCAAATCATCTTTTGATCTGCCGCTCTTTTCGTTTTATAGTTGTTCCACACCTGAACAACCTGTTACTGTTGACGCTGATTTCATTCTCGTAATCGGGAATCTATGATTATTGTCACCGGGCCGTCATTGCACAGTTCGACCTGCATATCCGCACCGAAAATTCCTGTAGGAACAGGCTTGCCTGTAAGCTCTTCAAGAAGGTGTGTGTAATACTCATACAGATGTGTGGCTAATTCATGTCCTGCAGCACGGATATAGGAAGGCCTGTTTCCCTTGCGGGTTGACGCGGTCAAGGTGAATTGGCTAACACTCAAGACCTCACCATTAATATCCATCACTGAACGGTTCATGACACCATTCTCATCATCGAAGATGCGGAGCTTGACCGTTTTCTCGGCAA
>CAJMDR010000086.1 GCA_905212215.1 uncultured Porphyromonadaceae bacterium | reverse complement strand
CGCTGCCGATACCCTTGATTCCGTCGCACCCCATAGGGTCAAGCCAATAAGTTGCCTTGAGATACTTTTCCTTCGAAGTCACCGCCTCGCCGCCGGCAGTATTCACATACAGTACAGGCAACGTCCCCGAGACAGAGCCGTTGGTGACGGTCATGGCGGAACCGATTACCGGAAGAAAGAGCAGGACCGCAATCATGGTCCATATCCGAGTCATTATGTTTTTCATCAAATCTTTTTTTACCTTTCTACAACGATAGTAAATCCCCGCTCCAAAAGCAATACCTACCGCCCTGTTCATATCCTGTTTAACGATGTTTTAACACTCTTGGAAAACCTCTTTCTCACTGTCGTTCAACACAATTACACGGAATGAGATTCTCAAAAAGGGCTTGCGGCAAAGGGGCTTATTTGTTATCTTTGCACCCCGAAAACTAACTACGACATGCCCGCAACCCCTGAGAAACGAGATTTCAAACCACGTGCCACCCCGGTGCCGACTTCGGCAACCGGCAAGCTTCCGCCACGCGACCGCGACCTGGAGGCTGCCGTGTTAGGCGCGGTAATGCTGGAGAAAGATGCTTATATGGAGGTGAGTGACCTCCTGGTCCCCGACAGTTTCTATGAACCGGCTCACCAGAAGATATATCACGCCATTTCGCAGCTTGCCCTTGCACAGCAGCCCATAGACATGCTTACCGTTACGGAAGAGCTGCGGCGCGAAGGCACTTTACAGGATGTAGGCGGAGCTGTATACATAGCCGAGCTGACAACCAGGGTGATGTCAGCGGCCAATGTGGAGTTCCACGCACGCATAGTGGCGCAGAAATATCTTGCCCGCCGTCTCATTACCTTCGCTTCGTCGATAGAAGGGAAAGCCTTCGACGAGGCGAACGATGTCGATGATCTGCTGCAGGAGGCCGAGGGTGCGTTATTCGAGATTTCACAGACACAGCTGAAACGCGAGGTTACGCAAATAGACCCTGTGCTGAACCAGGCGTTGATGCAGATGCAGGCTGCCTCCAACCGTGCCAGCGGCGTGAGCGGCCTACCCTCCGGGTACCCGGACATAGACCGCGTTGCCAGTGGCTGGCAGAACTCGGACCTTATTATAGTTGCAGGCCGACCTGCCATGGGCAAAACGGCATTCGTGCTCTCCATGGCTAAGAAGATGGCGGTAGACTTGAACACTCCCGTTGCCATGTTCTCGCTCGAAATGAGCAATGTACAGTTGGTGAACCGACTCATCTCGAATGCCTGTTCTCTTCCGGGCGAAAAAATCAAGAGCGGACAACTTTCGCCGCAGGAATGGGACAGCCTCAATGCCGACATGCAACAGCTCTATGGAGCGCCGTTCTATCTTGATGAGACTCCGGGCCTGAGCATAACGGAGCTTCGTACCAAGGCACGCAGACTTGTGCGTGAACATGGGGTGAAGATGATAATGATAGACTACCTCCAACTGATGATGGCCACCGGCATGAAGTTCGGCAACCGCGAACAGGAAGTGAGCACCATCTCCCGTTCGCTTAAGGCACTCGCTAAAGAGCTGAACATACCAATCCTCGCACTGAGCCAGCTTAGCCGTCAGAACGAGAGCCGCGAAGACAAACGCCCCATGCTGAGCGACCTCCGCGAGTCGGGAGCCATAGAGCAGGACGCCGACATTGTGTGCTTCGTGCATCGTCCGGAATATTACACCAAATCGGCCGAGGATGCTCAGGGAAACAATATCCATGGCCTTGCGGAATTCATCGTTGCCAAGCACCGTTCCGGCTCAACAGCCGACATAAAACTGCGCTTTGTGGCACAGTTCGCCAAGTTCGAGAACTGGGACGAAGGACGGCAGAATGTGCGTAACGCCATAGCGGGCGGCAACAGCACACCAATACCGTCGCGCCACAACAGCCGTCGCGCCCAGGGAACACCTGAACCGACGCCTTCCGACGATCTTTCGCCTATGCCCGACATCATGCCGGGACCCGGTGATCCAGACGTGCCCTTCTAACCTTCTAATGGGTGTTGGAAAAAATTCAATCTTGTTGCATCCCCTGTCAACTTTTTTAACAACGCTGTTGTTTTAGAATTAAAATAACTAAACACAACAATCATGACAAAGGATAACAACCAAGAGAACGCCGATCTGATTGCAGAGAAGCTGAAGGCAGAAGGCAAAGACAGGAAGCGCAAAAACAGCAAGCGCATCAATAACTGGTGGTTGTGGTTCGGAGTTATAATACTGATATTCATTCTGGTATGGTGGCTCTGGACTATCGGAATCTTCGGCGATGCCACAGGAGCTTTCAACGGAAACTGACACCATAATCGGACCATCGGAACATAACGAAAAACACACGCATCAACGAATCAACACAAGCAGACGGCGTACCAATTGCGGCACGCCGTCTGCTTTATTTTATCTTGAAACCTTTCTTTATTACCTGAGGTGGTTAAGTCAAAACTTCGCTATAAATCGGAATTATCAGTGGCCAGTCTATAGTTATTGATATTGAGTTCTTTCATAATATCCAGAAGTTCAACGATATGTGAAAAATCGGCGTCATCAGCTGTCTTAATGACAAATTCTTCATCAGCATCTATATTTTTTAATTGTATCCATGTCTGAAGCTCACGCTTTTTATCTGTGCTATACACCCTTATGGCAGAAGGATTTGTATCCTCTCCATTTCTATTGTCATAGCATTCTATATTAAATGATTTCACATATAATTCAATTCCACTTTCTGCAGTCTCGGTATTTGCTGAGTTCGGAATAATTTGCTCGGTATGTTTATCGACAGCCTTTTTTGTCTTCGTAGCACCGCCAATAAACAATGGTGCAAAAACACTTAACAGATTCACGCAGAAAAACACTATTCCGCATATTCCAGGCCATTGTCTGGTGTAATTTCTTATCGCGATCACCAATCCTATTATTGAGAATGCCAATCCCATCAGGCCCAAAATTCCCCCAATCATTATAACCAGAGTATATAATGCGAATAAGAATTCAGCATGAAAATCTTCATCTCCAATATTGGAAAATACAAAGATATTGAAACACCATATCAGCAATAATACAGTGAGAGAAATACCAAAACCGAGCCATGCCATTGCTTGCGAAGGCTTTCTTACGGAAGGGGGAGTTATCATTACCATATGTCAAAAAACGGATTATGTCGCAAAGGTATAAAAATTTCTGACAAAATACAAGTACAAGAGAAGCTGGACAAATAATATATAAAAAAGAAGCCGCGCCATGTAAATGACGCGACCTCTCACATATAAAAAATCTCTTAGCGGATTGTGTGGGGATAAGCTTCGAGGGCGGCGCGGAGTGCGTCGAGAGCACCCTGAAGGTCTTCCAGTTTCAGCACGTAGGCCATGCGCACCTGGTTGAGGGGCTTGTCTTCGATAGTGTAGAAGCCAGCGGCGGGAGCCATGAAGACGGTGGTGCCGTTGTAGCTGAATTCACGCAGACACCATTTGCAGAATTCCTCGGCATCGGGTACCGGCAGTGAAACCACAGTGTAGAAAGCGCCCATGGGGAGCGGGGAATATACACCGGGAATCTCGTTGAGGCCCTTTACTAAGAAGTCGCGACGACGACGGTATTCCTCCTGGCTCTCGGTGAGATAGCTCTGGGGAGCGTCGATGCTGGCGGCAGCTACGATCTGGCCCAACAACGGGGGCGAAAGGCGTGCCTGGCAGAATTTCATTACGATAGCGCGAAGCTCGGCGTTGCGGGTGGCGATGTTGCCGATGCGGATGCCACATTCGTCGTAGCGCTTCGATACGGAGTCAATTACAACGGCATTCTGCTCCAGGCCTTCAAGCTGAAGGGCGCTGACAACGGGAGTGTCGCCATAGTTGAATTCGCGGTAAACCTCGTCGCTGAAGAGATAGAGGTCATGCTTCAGCACGATGTCGCGGATCTGCTCCAGTTCCTGACGTGTGTAGACAGTACCTGTGGGGTTGTTGGGGTTGCAGATCAGGATAGCCTTGGTGCGGTCGGTGATGCGCTTCTCGAACTCCTCTGCGGAAGGAAGAGCGAAACCATTCTCAATGGAACAGGGAATGCCCACTATCTTCGCTCCTGCGGTGCGGCAGAAAGTGACATAGTTTGCATATGCGGGTTCGGGGAGGATTACCTCATCGCCCGGATTGAGAGTGGAGAGGAATGCAAGCAGCACAGCCTCGGAACCGCCGGCGGTGACGATGATCTCGTCGGGACGCAGGTTGATGTCGTAACGGCCATAGTATTCGGCGAGTTTCTCGCGCAGGTCGGCATAACCATCGGAAGGAGAATACTCCAGCACCTTGCGGTCGATGTGTTTGAGAGCGTCGAGGCCGCATTGCGGTGTGGGAAGGTCCGGTTGCCCTATGTTCAGGCCGTAGACCTTGATGCCGCGCTTACGCGCTTCATTGGCGAGAGGAGCCAGTTTTCTTATCGGCGACGAGGGCATTGCCTCGCCACGCTGTGAAATCGTAGGCATGATGGGTTGTCTCGGTATTTTTAAGGTTATTGTCGTTCAACCTTACAGGTTAAACAACGTCTTTGTTTTCCGACTGCAAAGGTAATAAACAATTCACAAAGGACAATGATTCCGACAGAGCTTTGAGCTCTGCTTGTTGTGATTTTTGAAATTTCATTACCTTTGCGCTCTAAAAACATTGTAACCTCCATGGAAAACCGCAAGACAATACATTACGGCTTTGTCATCATAGCCTGCTGTTGCCTTATAATGGGCGTCAACATCGGCCTGTCGTTCAGCTGTGCCGGTATCTTCTATAAGCCGGTCAGTGACTCGCTGGGAGTTGGCGTAGGCCTCTTCGGGCTGTATATGTCGGTGATGTATGTCGCCGCCACCCTTACCCTACCCATTGCAGGCAAACTTCTGGAGCGATATAGCGCACGATGGCTCTTCGCCGGCAGCTCGGCGCTGCTGGGATTAGTGTTCCTTGCCTTCGCCCTCATGGATTCCGTGTGGCAGTTCTATGTGGCGTCGGTATTCTTAGGCATGAGCGTGGCGTTCCAGCTTTACCTCAGCTTCCCAACTCTCGTCAACCGCTGGTTCAAAGTCAAGGTGGGGCTGATGATGGGCATCTGCACCGCTGCCTCTGGAATTGGGGGAATGTTGTTCAGCCCCCTAATAGCGTTGCTGATAACCGATTTCGGATGGCGCTGGGCATACGCGGCCTGCGGATTGCTGATTCTGTGTGTGGTGTCGCCTGTTTTAGCTCTTTTACTGCGCTCCTACCCTCACGAAAAAGGACTTTTGCCCTACGGCGAGAAAAGAGAAGCAGATACAGATAACAAGGCCTCCGTTGCCGATACCGACGGCATACCTTATAATAAGGCTATCCGCATGGCAGTATTCTACGGCATGTTGGTGTTCTCGTTCCTGATGATGGCGGTCTCAACGCTAAACCTCTTCATCCCGAACTATTTCATCTCCCTCAGCTATACCCTTGAAGAAGCATCCTTCGCTGCTTCGGCAGTGATGGCAGGAGTAACGGTAGGCAAACTGTTGTTAGGACATATCAACGACCGCAACACCCTTGCGGGAGTCTTGCTGAGCACTGTGGGAGGCGCAATCGGTCTTACATTACTGGTTGCGGCCTTAGGTTATTGGCTCGGTTTGGGTGGCTGTGTGCTGTTCGGCCTCGCCTATTCCGGAGTGACGGTACAGACCGCCATGCTCACACGCAAAGTCTTCGGCTCGGTGAACTATGCCCGCATCTATTCCATGATTTCCATCGCCTTGGCCGCCGGAGGAGCCGTGGCATCCGGAGGATGGGGACTGCTTCAGGAAGCCACCTCCTACACCTTCATCATGGCAGCCGGAGCAATAGCCCTGATAATCTGTGCCATCCTCGGCACAACCGCCCTGAAGAGGAAACAACAGTGATTATTCTACATGGGAAGAAGAATCTGGTCTAAAATTGTACGGATACTGCTGATATTAGTTGCAGTGATGTCAGTGGGTGCGTTCATGGCCTTGCGCACCAGAACCATGACAAACCCATGGATTGTGATAATAGCAGCATTGGTTCCGGCGGCGCTGATTGCTTCTTTCTGCGCTGCCAAAGCCACCGGAATCATTCCTTTCAGGCAATTCTTATCACGCTTAGTAGCGTGGATTGCCATTGCCCTCCCTATCGTTGTCGGAATCTTCTATGGAGTGAACTATGCCGGCAGGGACAAAGAGAATGTCACCACGGTATCCGCTACGGTAGACCGCAAATATTACGATACCCGCAAACGCACACGGCGCGTAGGGCGCGGGCGATATGCTCCTATCGGCGAGACATATAATGTATATTATGCCGACCTACGACTTGACAACGGACACATCGTTACTGTCCCGCTGACCGGGAACAATATTTCCCGCGTGCAAACAGGACAAAAACTCCTTGTTTCCGTCACAAACGGAGCATTCGGCATCCCGGTAATCATCACAGACATTCTGGAAAGAAGAGTCTTTAGTGTGCCAAAAGGGATGTGGAATTGAATAGGATTTGGAGGAACAGAAAATTTTTTGTAACTTTGCAGAGCGTTTGAAAAAGTGCCACGTCTGCGAGAGAGTGACAAGGCGATACGGCACTTTGATAAACGTTCAAAATAAACAACTAAAACCCACTAAATCTCTCAAACCATGCATCTTAGCAACGAAGAAAAAGCCGACATCTTTGAGAAATACGGACCAAGCCGTACTGACACAGGTAGCCCCGAAAGCCAGATCGCTCTTTTCTCGATCCGCATCGCGCATCTTACTCAGCACCTCAAAGAGAACCACAAGGACCATGCTACCGAGCGTGCCCTGAAGGCACTGGTAGGCAAGCGTCGTGCTCTTCTGGATTACCTGATCAAGAAGGACATCAACCGCTACCGTGCCATCATCGCCAAGAAGGAACTCGGTATTCGTAAGTAAAAGGAGCCGTCGCCATCCGGCGGCGCGTCTTTCTACAACATGGGCAAGGCGCCGCGCCAAGGCTTTAAAGCTATGTCGCAAGCGTCTTGCTTTTGCTTATGTAAGTGCCGGAGTGAGGAACAAGGCATAGAGATGCCTGCAAAGTCGCAGTCGCTCCGCATTACATTCTACTTAAGGACAACCCATAAAACCGAAATCGCATTCTCTAACTGTCGGCATTGAAATCGGTTGTCAAGAAAGTAATCAGACAACATCTGTGTATGTATGGATTATGAATTGTCCATTGTTACATGGGTTCCTGATTGCTTATTGATTTGTTTTGATTCATTCTCATTCCGGGTGTCTATGTGCCCGAAAAACCTTAAAAGCCACTTCCTTGAAGTGGAAATAATACCTCACAAAAAGTGAAAAAATTCTTAGCATCTTTTCCTCAATGGACTTTTACCGTCCTCTGGATAATAATCGTGGCATGGCTGATGGTTGTGCCCACGAAGTTCATGGAAAGCCTGTCGGACATGGTGCGTGACATCGACAACTGGTGTCATTTCCTTCTTACGGCGGTAATGGTCATGCTGTTGTGTTTCGACTGGCAGCGCAAGCATAAATATCAGTTGCTTAAAATGCCCGGATTGGCGTTATTCTGGATGATAGGTTTTGTGTTGACTGCCATTTTTGAAATACTCCAGATTTTCATTCCAGATGAATATCGGCGCTGGTTTGACTTCATGGATCTTTTGTGGCAGGCCGTAGGTGGACTTGTGGC
>CAJMDR010000085.1 GCA_905212215.1 uncultured Porphyromonadaceae bacterium | reverse complement strand
CCGCCGTTAGGCCGGGTGTGCGTTTCTTCCACCGCGACGGACGTTTCTTCAACTGCTACTTAAAGGATGGTCAGCTCTTTGTGGTGTGCGACCGCCATGGGCTCGCTCCGGGTGATGTCAAGGTGGAACTACGTCTGCATTTCGCCGATGACTTCTACTCCGACGGCGACCGCGCCGAGGAGCTGAAGATTGATCCGGGGGTACGGCTCACCGACTCTCCGCAGGGCTGCGGATGCGGTCATGGTGGCTCGTCACCGAACAATCCTGGAGGAGTGGTGAACACTCATGTGGTGTACTCCGACAAGCGGTTCTCGCAGGTGGTGCGAGGGGTACGCATTGAATCGGGCGCCGTGACGAAGGGCATGGATTACAGTGTGGTATGGGTAGGCGACAAACCTTCCGCCACCGAGGGATATGTGCCGCCTACGGGTCATGAGACGCCTATGGCCGGGCGCGTCGCCGCCTGTCAGAACAATCGCTTCTTCTCTTCCTGGCCGAAACGTGATTCTTTCTGTGGTGCCGAGGGGCTGCCTTTGGAGGGATGCACTTATCTCTGTGAGGCTACCGGAAGGCGCTATCTCACTTCCGACACGAAGCTGCTCTGTATCTCGGCGCCGCCTTCGGACTCGAAGAGGGCGCTCTTCAACGACCTCTGGAACGAGTTGTGCAACCCGGAGCATGACAGTACGCCGTCGGGGTTCTACGACCCTGAGACGGATGAATATGTGCGGGGTAACGTAAGTTTCACTTACGCCGAAGCTCTGGCGGAGTACTACCGCATTACGGAAGGCTCTACGCTCCCGCTTGACCCGGAAATTCCCACCGAGGAGTTCACCGACGCCGACCTTGACTCCATCGCTTCCGAAGTGGAAAACTCCGTCCCTGAAGGAGAGAGCGCTGAACCATGAACAATGAACAATAAACAATGAACAATGAACAATGAACAATGAACAATGAACAATGAACAATGAACAATAAACCATAAACAATAAACAATAAACCTTTTTCAATAACCAACTTAAAGTCCAAAGAAATGGCAACAAAGTATTTAGGCGCTAACGCCATCAAGAAAGTTTTCTCCATCGTTAAGGGCTGGATCGCTACAGCTAAAGAGGGTGCCGAGGCTACCGCCAAGGCTTACGCCTACTCCAAAGTCGAGGCCGACGCCAAGTTCCAGACCGAGGCTCAGGTTACCTCCATCGCCGAGGCCAAGGCCGCCGCCAAGGTCGCTGAAGTGACCGCTAACGCTCCTGAGAGCCTTGACACTCTCAAGGAGATTGCCGACTTCCTCACTGACAACGATGTGGCCAACGGTCTGGTGAAACAGCTCGCTACCAAGGCCGACAAGGCTACTCTGGAGTCCGACTACCAGAAGAAGGCCGACATGCCTACCTTCACCGAGTACACCGACACCGAAATCGACGCCATCGCCGCCGAGGTTGCCGCAGCGTAATGTGTAAATGAGTGGATGAGTATGTGAGTTTATGAGTATGTGACTCATCAAACAACCGCTCATCCGCTCTTCCACTCTTCAACTCTCTCACTCTTCAACTCATAAACTCTCTCTCTCATCAACTCAATAACTCATCAACTCATACACTCCCATGTCCGACACCATAGACAACAACCAGGTTGACATTACGGAGGTCCCCGTTGAACCAGTAGACCCCGGTCAGCCCACGCAGACCTCTGTGCAGAGCTTCAGCCGCGCGAACATTGTTCGTCTGCTGAAAGCAATACTGGCCGCGTTGCCAAAAGGCGCCGATACCGCCGACCTCGAAGCAAAAATGACCCTCCTCTTCCCACCGCAATACGTAATGCCTGATGCTCCGGAGGACATCTCCGGGTATGTGAGCATAGGCAGTACGAAATATTATGACCGGACTAAAGAAATTGACAATGAGATTCTTAGCAATCTCCTGGAGACCTCGAACCCGGGTCTAACTTACTGTCTTGCTTTTGATGGTGTTGATTTATATTACAACTGGATAGATACCGTAGGAGATGACCTTCGTACCGCCATATCATGCAATGGGTCTTCTTTCGAGTACGGGAAGGTGACACTTGCGCATGTAATAGGAGGAGACAGCCCGAAGGTTGTGTTCGAGGTGTTAGGGGAAGAGCCGACAATTCTTGCGCGGATGGAGAATGTGGAGAACCAAACACAGGATCAAGAGACGGATCTGGAAACCATAGACACCAGAACTAAAGTGCTTGAGTCCTGGAAGGAAGAGATGGACACATGGAAGCAGGACATGGAGCAGCGGGTGTCCGACCTGGAGACTGGCGGCGAGGTGGTAAAGCCTGAAGACCCGGTGACAGGTGATGACTCTGGCTCGGGAACGGCAACTACATAACTCACACATCATGGAACTGCTGCTGAGACGCATTGCGCGTAAAAAGACATACACCATTGGCCGCCTGTATGTGGACGGCAAATACTTCTGTGACACGGTGGAGGACACCGACCGCGACCTGAATCATAACGGGCGCTTCGACAACGGAGAGACGAAGGTCTACGCGCAGACGGCCATACCCAATGGCCGCTATCGCGTAACGATGAAGGTGCAGTCGCCGAAGTTCTCGAAGCGCACCGAATACAACTGGTGGAAGCCGAACGGTCTGTACGGCATGTTGCCGCGTCTGCTCGACGTTCCCCATTTCCAGGGAATACTGATGCACGCAGGGAGTACCGCCCGTTCATCGGCGGGTTGCCTTATCCTCGGCAAGAACACCGTGGTGGGCGGCGTGACGGATTCCATGAATACTTGTCGCAAGCTATACCCGCTGCTCTGGGAGGCCGAGACGAAACGCAAGGAACAGATATGGATAACGGTGGAATGAGAGGACGAGGGGTTGAGTTTATGAGCGGACGAGGGCGTAAGCGGTTCCTCACATCACACACATTACTCACAGTTCTCATAGTGCTCCCAGTACTCATAGCTCTCTCCTCATGTACCCGCAAGGTGCTGGTTCCGGTAGAGAACACCATAACCCGCACCGACACTCTGTTGCAGACGCAACTCCGCGTTGATTCGTTCTGGCAGCATGACTCGGTGGTCGTAATGCTGAAAGGAGACACGGTAAGAATCGCCGAGTATCATTTTCGCGACAAGGTGAAAATGGTGCGCGACACTCTCTACAAATCCGTCACCGACACTGCCCGCATCGCGGTGCCATACCCGGTGGAACGCAAGCTAACCCGCTGGGAACGCATCAAGCAGGAAGCCGGAGGTGTGGCAATCATCGCCGAAGTCGTGGCTATTGCGATTCTCGCTGTCTGGCTCTTCCGGCGCAGGGAATAGAGCGTTGGAGCGAGAAAAGAAGATGTATAATGGGAATGTTCGGGAGGGATTGATATGGATATACAGGGATTGATAATAGGACTTCTTGGACTTGGCTTTGTGGGAGACATGGTGCTTCACTGGGTTTTACCCCACAGGCGGCGCAAAGACACGGCGGAGGCGGAGATTGTGGAGCATGACGCGGACAAGGCGGAAGTTGAAAGGCTTCATATGCAGATAAGCCACCAGCAGGAAAGTCTTAACATCTACATAGAGCTTGAACGAAAGAACGCGGAAAGGATAGGGGAACTGAACAAGGATATTGGGGAGAAGACCCTCCAGATCCGCAAGCTGACCCAGCAGCTCATAGACTCCGAACACGGTCGTAACAGGGACAAGGAGGAGATAGCCCGGTTGACTCGGGAGCTTGGTGAGGCGAAGAGCGACGCTGATTATCACCGGATGTGGAGGTGCGAGCGCACAGACTGCAAAGACCCACGTGGGCCGAGGCCGCCGCGCAAGAAACTGACAGGACTACGTTATGAACCAAAGGTGCTGGAGCAGAGACAAAAGGAAATAAAAGAGTATTCAGATGGAGATAAGACTGACAGTAGACAAGGGGGCGGTGATGCGTGAGGTGGCGGTGACCACAGCGTACACGGGCGGCAAGATGGAGGGTGACGAGAACGCCTTCAACCGTATTTCGACGGTGGACGAGGATGAGAAGCACCTTGAGCGGTTCTGGGAGGAGAGCCGGGCAGATCTGTGCCAGGAGCTGATAGGGCTTGTGAAGTACGAGGGCATGAGCAACGGACCGGTGGAGCCGGATGTTCCTTTCACTCCCAAGGAGGACAGAGGCCCTGTTGCGGAAGATATGCGTCCGCGTTATGAGCTGTTGCTGGAGGTTTCGCGGTCGTTTGACACGGCGTTGCTGGCGAGCATGCAGCTGAGTCTGTTCAGCTATTTCGTACACAACATAGCCGCGAAGTGGTATATCTACACCAACAAGGGAGAGGCGGGGGAATATGCAGACAAAGCAACAACGTTGCTTGATGACATACACCGCAAGGCGGTATACAAGAAGAGACCGACACGCCCGACCTACGATGACTAATTTTTAACTCAGATTTATATGGAACAGAAGAAGACAATTGTTGTGACTTTGGAGTCGCGTGAGATTAAGTTTGACGTGATGAACAAATCTCACCTGACGGGACAGGCACGTAATGCGGAGGGGAAGGATTACCGAGCTACGGCATACATGCAGGCGAGCGAGGATGACGAACATGCCTATCAGATACTTCGTGGCATAAGCAATGCTTTCTCTCATTTGAAGGTGGAGCTTGGGGAGTATCTGCATGAGGACGGCTCTACAAGCAACAACCGCATCAATAAGACTGTGGAGGATGGCGGACAGCTTACGCTTACTTTCCTGCTGCCGTCGAACTTCAACAATTCGGCATGTGACAGTCTTGGCGGTATGCTGCATGAGTATATTGTAGACCGTACGCTTTCGGAGTGGTTTGTAATCACCGACAAGCAGGACGCACAGGATTATGCCAACCTTGCCACAGATGCCCTGGACCGTGCGAAGCAGGCTCTTTACAAGAGAGAACGTCCTACACGCCCGACATATAACGACTAAGGTATGTACCACATAGGCTGCGGCACATGGTGCTATGACCCGGAGGCATCGGGCAACAGCGGAGAGAAGCGGAAGGTGACTCTTGTTTTTCACCGTTCACAGTTGCTCTACGACATCAGGAACTATGCCTACATAGAGGGTCACGTATGGGGTGAGGAACATCAGCATGCCCAGCACACACTTGTGGAGATAGGGGAAGAAGGGAACGTGGACCGAGTGAACCGTATCCTTGGAGTGGTTCATGCGGCGGCGGTGGAGATGCTGTACCCTTACACGAAACAGGAGGCAGAGGACGAGGAGGAAATCTGTGACCGGATGTGGGAGCCGGAGGATTACCGGATAGAGATGCAGGTTCCGGTGAGTATGTCGCGCACGACGTTGCATTTGCTGAGCAAGCTTATCCATGAGTACATGGTGGCGAGGGTGCTTTATGACTGGCTGAGCATTACGCATCCGGAGGCGGCGAGGAACTGGCTTGAGAAGGCCATGGAAGCGCAGGAGGAGATAGACAGCATCAAGAACACACGGACAGGAAAGCTGCTGCGGCCTTCGCATCCGTTTTGAAGAGGGAGGTAGACCGGGACCTGAAGACCCCGGCTGAACCAAAACCAAATGACAGGTGACTTTCAAGCCCTGAAGGGCTTGGGCTTAACCAAAACCAAATGGTGGCTTAACCAAAACCAAGTGGAGGGAAGAGAGGCTCTTTATCCTCCCCGGGAAATATTAACGCATTAAACACCAGGGATACAATGGAAATAATCACATACGGCGTTGAGCGTCTTGTGGACTGGGTGGCCCGGCTGAAAGCGGGCAGGGCTACGGTGACGGTCCATTTCACGGGAGGAGCGCTGACATCGCTTGGCGTTACCCCGGCGGAATACACTACGTCTCATCCTTTCATGCAGAAGGTGATAGAGGGGAGCGCGGAGTTTAAGTCAGGCCGCATCAAGGTTATTCGGAGAAGGAAGGTTCCGGAGCTTATGTCTATGGCCATGGATAAACGCGGAGGAATCAGACCAAGCACTCCTGTGCAGCCCGTAGCTTCCGCCGAGCGGAAGCCTACGACCCAGGACGCCAATGAGCTTTCTACGGACACCGAGGAGGAGAGAGGCTCAGGCACTACCGAAGAGGAGAAAGGCTCAGGCACTACCGAGGAGGAGAGAGGCTCAGAAATTGCCGGAGAGGAGAATGGGCTTGAGGTTGTTGAGGTGAGCTGCCTTCAGGATGCGCAGGGATACCTTCAGGAAAAGTTCGGAATACCGACCTATAAGGTTCGGAGCTATGAGGCGGCACAGCAGGCTGCCTCGGAACATGGAGTGAGGTTTACCGGCGGGAATTTCGAGTAGATGAAACAAGCCCTGAAGGGCTTTGGCTGAATCAAAACCAAAAGGCAGGGGAGTTATGGTGTACGGCATAGAAGAGGTGATGCGCGATGTGCGTATCTGTCTTGACCAGAACATGAGCAGTGAGGCATTGCTGGAGAATGGCGATGTGGACACCCTTGCTCTTGACGAGATTGTGAGGAGCAAGGTTGTGGAGGCCGTGGAGCGTGTTCACCGCAGTGCGGCGCCGTATCTGCTTGAGGAGGGTCATAACTTCGGTGACTCGGTGTTCTGGGGAGACCAGGAGAGCGGCTGGGTATTGCTTCCTCATGACTTCATGCGGCTGATAGTATTCGAGATGAGTGACTGGGAGCGGGCGGTATACAGTGCCATCAGTGTCATGGACCCGAAATATGAGTTGCAACGGCAACGTGTGAAGGCGTTGCGTGGCACGGCACAGAAACCGGTGTGCGTGATAGCGACTCGCGCGGAGGGTAAGGTTCTTGAGTTCTATTCGTGCAAGAGCCGTAAGGCGTATGTTCGGCGTGGTGTCTATCTACCTTACCCTTTTATTGACTCAGAGGGAGGCATAGATATCAGTGAGCGGTGCTACCGCGGGGTGATATATGCGGCTGCGGCACTGGTATTGCAGACTATGGGCGAGAGTGAGAAAGCGGCGACGATGTGGGAAAATTCTAAAACGGCACTACAATGAGAAGACATTCGGGACATATAGACGGAGATGTTGCGATAGGCGGCAATGTTGCGATGGGAGGCGACGCCACCATACAGGGGAGCGTCCGAATAGGTCATGACCTTCGGGTAGACGGCTGGCTTGAGGCGAAGAACATCAAGGGAAGCTGCAAGGGGCTGTTCCTTAGCGAGGAACGACTGAAGCAGAGCTATCCGCGTCCGCAGCGAGGCTGGTGGGCGCTTGTGGGTAAGACTCTACCGGCAGACATCTATGTCTCGGAGGGTGGCGAATGGGTACCTACCGGGGAACAGGGAGGTGAACCGAACCTTGACCTGAGCGATTTCTGGAGCCGTGTGGAAGAGATTGCCACAGAGCATGAGAGCCAGGGAAAGGAAATAGAGAAGATTTACGGCACTGGAAGAGTGGTTACGGGTCTCGGTGCGGGAGACGCTGACGAGACGAGTGTACGCATTTCTGTGCTGAAGAAGAAGATAGGTGACGAGACCACCTATGCTAGCGAACTGGAGATAGGCGCAGCCACTCCGGAACATGCAGGTGTGATGACGAGCGCTCAGGCAGCGAAGCTGGAACGTCTGAAAGAGTTTTATAAGAAAGGACTCAATCAGGTAGGCTGGAATAAATATTCACGCATCAACCTCGAGTTCAGCAACCAGATAATTTGTACGAAACGAGAAAATAAAAAATAAAGAGATATGGCAACAACAGAATTTATCGCCGCTATTGAACTTGGTTCATCGAAGATAACC
>CAJMDR010000084.1 GCA_905212215.1 uncultured Porphyromonadaceae bacterium | reverse complement strand
ATGGCTGCGGCTCCAGAGCGTCTTGCCTCGGCTCTGAGTTTTCGGCCAGCCCTCGCGCTCGGCAATCTTATACATTCCCGAATTGGACACACCGTATTTCTCCTGCACCTCTTTGGAGGTATAGAACTCGGTGATGGGTTCTCTTGCCGGCTTTTCTCGTTTGAGATATTTATGACCTTTTTCAAATAATTGGTCAATGTCTTGTCGGCGCACCAGTGTTTTTCCTTTGAACTGCACGGTTGCGATAGCGTTATCGGCAAAGTATCGGTAGATGGTCGCACGACTGACACCCAGCAATCGGCATACCTGCGTTGGGGAAAGAAACTCAAGTTTCTCGATTTCAACCTTACCTTCAACCTGTACTGAGTATTCAGCTTTGAACTCGTTGAGTTTCGCCTGCCGTTTCCTTTTCTTATAGGCAAAGCCGGAACATCTGTGACTACAGTATTCCGTGGTAGTTTTTCGTGCGACAAATTCATTGCCGCACCACTTACATTTTTTGATGATTTCAATATTACTGCTCATATTCGCTTTATTGGTGGTTATTTCGCCAGTTATTTCGCCGAAAGTGTATCATCGCGTCTCACTGCGTCTCATGGTGTCTCAAAAGTCCACGACCTTGCGGCACGCATTGACGGGATTGACCGATTTGATACAAATCGGGTACAAAAACACAGGTAAAAAGGGATGAAAAGCGGTTATATTGCAGTATAGGTACGAAAAAAGTCGCCCGATAACGAGCGACTTTTCAATGTTTTACACCAGATGGCACCAGTTGTCACCAATAGGCTACTTGCCGATGCAGAAACGGGAGAAGATGGTGGAGAGGATGGTGGCGGAGGGGATGGAACCGGTGATGACGGAAAGATGGGCGATGGTCTCGCGCAATGACTGGGCGATGAGGTCGGGTGGTAATGCTGTTGTCAGGGCATCTATCACCTGGTCTATGGAGTTCAGGGCCGAGGCAAGGGCTTCGGCATGGCGGGCGTTGGCTATCAGGATGTCGCCTGTGGTCTGTGTCATTTCTTCCGCAATTTCTTTCAATGTCTCGCGGAGTGAGTCGAGACCCTCATGGGTTTCGGCCGAGATTGGAAGGCTCATAGAGGCTTTCCCTTGCGCAGCATTGCCATGAATTTTCTCCTTTTCCCCCTCTATCAAATCGGTTTTGTTCAGCAACAGGATGGTGGTGGCTGACGGCGTGGAGGGGATGTCTGCGGGGTGGGGGAGTGGTAAAGTGGCATCGTGCACATAGAGTATGATTCGCGCCTTATCCAGAGCTTCGTGTGTGCGGTCGATGCCTATTTTCTCCACCGGGTCGTTGGTGTCTCGCAGTCCGGCGGTGTCGATGAACCGGAAAAGATGCTCTCCTATGTGGATTGTTTCCTCTATGGTGTCGCGTGTAGTGCCTTCTATGGGGCTGACGATGGCTCTGTCATGCCCGAGAATGGTGTTTAACAGCGAAGATTTCCCGGCATTCGCGGGGCCGGCTATGGCTACGGGAATGCCATGCATTATGGCGTCTCCGGCGCTGAAACTGTTGTGCAGACGTTTGATTTCCACTTTAACCTGCCGTGCCAGTTCTTCAAGGTTCTTCCTCGATGCGAACTCCACATCCTCTTCCGAGAAGTCAAGTTCCAGCTCCAACAGCGACGCAATGTTTATCAACTCCTCGCGCAACTGATTTATCCTCCCCGCGAATTTACCGTTCAACTGGTCTGCCGCAATCCTGTGAGCCGCTTTCGAGTCAGCCGCTATAATGTCTGCAATTGCCTCAGCCTGCGTCAGGTCAAGTTTCCCATTCAAGAATGCTCTTCGGGTAAATTCTCCGGGCTGTGCCAGTTTCGCTCCCGCCTTCACCAAAGCTTTCAACAACCGGCTCTGGATAAACGGCGAGCCATGAGTAGTGAACTCCACGCTGTCTTCTCCGGTGAAGGAGTTCGGTGCGCGAAACACCGTTGCCACCGCCTGATCGAGCATCTTTCCATCGGCATCAAGTACAGTTCCGAGGTGTGCGGAATGAGATTCAGCCACGGATAAAGGTTTCCCTTTCCACAGCTTGTCGGCAATCTTCAGGGCCTCCGGTCCTGAAACGCGCATAATGGCAAGAGCTGCGGTGCCGGGTGCTGTGGCGGGGGCGGCAATCGTGGTGTTGCCGTTCAGAAGGTCTTTCAGCGCTGATTCCATTCCTTGAAAGAAGTTTTCGACTCTATTTCGTTCTCAATATCGTCCGGCAGATTATGGAAGAAGTCAAGGCCGGTAATCTTCTCCACCTCGTCAATGGTCATTGAATAGTTCTGCATATTGCCGGGCGCCGTCATGTTCGGGTAAATGAATCCAATTCCGCGTGGTGCATCCACATCGGTGGCAATCATCACCTTGTAGAATGCCGAGGGCACTCTCACTCCCATGTCTCCAATCCTTTGTGTGTCTGCCGCCTCGTAGATAGGTCCTGCCACTATGTACAGCTTTCCGTCGCGCTGCGCCCACAGCCTTTCCTTGCTTTCGAGCGTCTTCCATGCTCCGGCGTTCAGAGCCCTTGCCTGCGGTGCCATGTTAGCCATCACGAAACAGTCTTCCATCATTTCCTGCGTCAGTTTATTGTCGGCGGCAGGGCAGAGATGTCCACGGTCGAAACCGGAGCGCTTGTAGTCGTCGGTAGAAGGGCAGCCGGCAATCTCCTCGTCCTGCCAGAAATTGTCGGAGCGGGAGAAGGGACCGTCGGTCTCCGAGGCCAGCAGCTCCCATGCCACCCAGTTCGGTGTATGGTTCTCTTTGTTGAAGCCGAGACGGAAGCCTGTGTAATCCTTTACCTGGGAAGGCATACCTGCGGGCGTCTTCACATCGAGCAGGTCAATGTCGCCTCCACCGGCCTTAAGGTCCTCCCTTCCGTTGGCGGCGCCATCCGTCCTTGAGTCGGCCGAAAAACTGCAAGCCGACAGCGTCAGCAACAATGCCGAGGCTGCAAAGGCATGTATCATTGATTTGAAAACGTTCATATTCATACTTTTTAATTCATTAAGCGGCTTTCTGTCCGATATGTCTTCCGGGGTATCTTGGAGCATCCTGAGGGTAAAAAACGGTCTCTTTCCCTCTTTCCGCACTGAAATAGGTCAAAAAATACCTGTCTGAAAGCATAAAAAGACTTTTAAAAGCCACTTTTGGCGCGAAGTTAAGAAAAAATTCGTAACTTCGCGCCGTATTAGCAGGACTAATATCCTGCTACAGAATAAAATTTGATACCATGACTGTTGTAGACAGATTCCTTGACTTTGTAAAATTCGACACACAGAGCGACGAGGAAACGGCCATGACCCCCTCCACACCGGGTCAGATGGTGTTCGCACGCCATCTGGAAGAGATACTCCGCGAGATGGGGCTGGAAGAGATTTCGCTCGACGACAACGGATACCTTATGGCCACATTGCCGGCCAACACCGACGACCCGAACATTCCGGTTGTCGGCTTCATAGCGCATCTTGACACCAGTCCCGACATGAGCGGAAAGCATGTCAAGCCGCAGATCGTGAAGTCTTATTCCGGCGAGGAGATAATTCTCAACAAGGAGCTTGACATCAAGCTCAGCCCCTCCGATTTTCCCGAACTGCTGGACTATATAGGCCAGGACCTCATCGTCACCGACGGCACCACTCTGCTCGGTGCCGACGACAAGGCGGGAATCGCCGAGATAATCAGTGCTGTGGCATGGCTCCAGGCTAATCCCGAGGTGAAGCACGGAAAAATCCGCATCGGATTCAATCCTGACGAAGAGATAGGCCTCGGCGCGCACAAGTTCGACGTAAAGCGCTTCGGCTGCGATTTCGCCTATACCATGGATGGTGGCGCCGTAGGTGAGCTGGAATACGAGAACTTCAACGCTGCCAGCGCACGTATCACCTTCCAGGGCCGCAACGTGCATCCAGGCTATGCCAAGCACAAGATGCTCAACTCCATCCGCGTGGCAAACCAGTTCATCAACATGCTTCCCCGCACCGAGACTCCGGAGCATACAGAGGGTTACGAAGGCTTCTACCATCTCGTGGGAATCAATGGAAGCGTGGAGAACACCACTCTCAGCTATATCATTCGCGACCATGACCGTACCCGCTTCGAATCACGCAAGAAAGAGCTGGAACATCTGGTAAGGAAGATAAATACTGAATTTCCGGGGTGTGCGAAGATGGAAATCAAGGATCAGTACTACAACATGAGGGAGAAGATAGAACCGGTGATGCATGTTGTGGAAACAGCTATCGAGGCGATGCGGGCGAGCGGTGTAACACCCAAGGTACAGCCTATCCGTGGCGGCACGGACGGCGCACAGCTGAGTTTCAAGGGTCTTCCCTGTCCCAACGTCTTTGCGGGCGGCCTGAACTTCCATGGTCGTTTCGAGTTCGTCCCCATTCCTTCGCTTTATAAGGCACAGGAAGTGGTGGTGAACATCTGCCGCATCGTAGCCACTCAGGGCAAGAAATAACCTCTGATTTGAAGAAGAAAGTAATAGTAATATCGGGGCCGACTGCGTCAGGCAAGTCGGCCCTTGCTGTTGAAGAGGCATTGCGGTTCGGCACCGAGGTGATAGGTGCCGATTCGCGGCAACTTTACCGCGGTATGCCTGTCATCACCGCTGTGCCCACCCTTGAAGAGCGCAAAGGGGTGCCGCATCGCCTTGTCGAGGTGTTGGAGGTGGAGGAATACATGTCGGCGGCATTGTGGTGCGAGAGGGCATTGGAGGAGATTGCCGATGTGCTGCTCACTCACGACGAGGCGGTGGTGTGCGGTGGATCCATGCTTTATATCGACGCGCTCATCAGGGGACTCGACGACCTCCCTACGGTGCCTGACGATATTCGCCTCAATACTCTTGAAGAGTTCAACGAGAAAGGGATAGCCTGGGCACGCTCAGAACTGGAAAGACTCGATCCTGTTTACTATCTGCAGGTAGACCTTAACAACGGCAAACGCCTCATACATGCCATAGAGCTTATCCGCACTGCCGGAAAGCCATATTCCGCCATGCGTCGCGGTGTCCGTGCCGAGCGACCTTTCGACATTGAATTGCGCCTCCTGCAGCCAGAGCGTCAGGAACTGTTCCGCCGCATCAATGGCAGGGTAGAGGCCATGATGGAGCAGGGAGCTCTTGCCGAAGCGGAGAGGCTGTATCCCAAACGGCATCTTAACTCCCTGAATGCCGTAGGGTTCCGCGAACTGTTTGCGTATATGGAAGGGCGGTTGAGCCTTGACGAGGCTGTGGCACGATGGCAGCGTGCCACAAGAGTATATGCAAAGAAGCAACTTTTATGGGCACGCCACCGTTCCGAAGAATTGTAATGGCCTCAGGCTGATAGTCCGCTAATATCTTATTCTTGCTCCGTGCCTTAGAGGTTGTTTAAAAATTCTTTAACTTCCTTAATCTCCTTGATCTCCTTAATTCGGCATCTTTATTGAACTGCCACTTTCCGGCTCCGGTTTCCGCATCTCAGCAGGTATATTCCCGCCGAAGGCAGCGTCAGCATTCCTGACCTCGAAGAGGCCACTAAACGGCCCTGCATGTCGTAAGCCGACAACGCTCCTTCTGCCCTTGCTTCACGGCCTGACACCTCGATTTCCACCTCGTCGGCCGCTATGGCGCCAACGCCCTTCGTTTCGGTCCAGGTGATGTCCAGATAACAGTATTTGTCTGCTTGATAGGCATTAGACGTAATCAGCTCCTCTATGTGTATCGGATAACCGTCATCGTTAAAGGTGTAGAAATACTCCCTTTCGTACGTATAAGTTTGTCCATATTTTTTCCGAACTCTTTTTACCGTCAGCGGCAGATGCGTCGGCGCTTTGCCTGCCAGAGAAGCCAGGCACATTACGGGGTTATCTTCTTCCCTTATCAGTTCAGATAGAGGAAGATAGAGGGCGCCGATATTAGTGTGGTTTGAAGAGCTGATGGTGGTCTTGAAATCACCATATTCTTCCGGCAAATAGTATTCTTCCGGCAAATAGTTCGCCTGCCATCCGTTTACCCACGTCAGGTTGCCTATGGAGTTATAGCCAAATACAGTGGAGCAGTCGCCAAAATACGGACTATATTTCGGTGTCCGTTTTTTTAGACGACCTGCGTTGTCGTATTCAAACCTCACGGTATCGGAATACTCACCCTGATATTTATCTTGTACATACACCGCTCTTCCTCGTGTGTCAAGCCCATAGGTGAACAGCATGGTGTCGCCACAAAAATGAGTATTCGTTTTACTCACCTCCAGTTTCTCCGGTTGCCAATGTAATCTGTAATATGATTTGTCCGAGTAGCCACTTCCTCCGAAAGATCTTTCTTGATTGATGTATACCATTGAGTCCATACGTCCCAAGGAGTCGTATGCTAATGTGTACCATATAGTATCGGCATTTGTGAAGTTGCCTGGTGTAGCTTTAATGACACGGATGGTGAGTGGCTTCTTTTCCGCGAAACAGGAAAGGAAACACATCGCGGTCATCACAGGCAGCAACAGTATTAACAGATATATTTTTTTCATTTGCTATGTGTAGGGTTTATGATGATTATTTCATGTTTATGGAGAGAGGGTGTGCCGGAGTAATGACACACCCTCTCGTCTTGGTGTCATTATTGATTGACGTCAATCAGAACGTCACATAATATGCTTCCTCGGTCTCGCAGGTCTCGAATGTGAACTTTACATTGAGTCTGTACTTTTTCCCTTTAGTTGGTTTAGCATCATTGGTGAAGTATAGAAATTGATCTGCAAAGTAGTTTTGGCAGGCCATTTTTATCGGGAAAATGCTTTTGTCGCTTAACAGTGCGCGGAAAAATCGTTGACAGTCATAGTCTTTGTAGCCACTTTGCACAAAGCCATAATCCGATTGCCATTCAAATTCCATGATGTCGTTCAGAGAGCTTCCAGCGGGATGGTTCTCGTCAAAATCATCAATCGTGACGATATTGATATCCGTGATATACTCGCCTAAGCCTCCCGATGAATGGTACTCCACTATTGCACCAGGGCTATGTTCTTTCCTCCAGAAACACAAGTCCCCATATTTTTGTTGAAGTTCCTCGAAATAAGAACCCCGATAACATTCATCCCCATGAATTTTGATATATATCGATTGTTCATTTAAAGGAACTTTACCGTTGAATATGGTGTAGTTGAAAGAATCCAGCTCATAAGTATAGCTGCGGTCATTCCACAGATCGTAACCTCTTTCACCTTTTTTACTTGCTTCGTATGGTACCACGAAGTAGATGTTCCATGTGGATTTATAGTAGCCATCATGTTCATCTTTGCATGCCATTGTGGTCAACAATAGCACCATGAACATGACTGTTACTTGTACTCTACTTTTAATTGTTTTTTTCATATTGACTGGTTTTGGTTGTTTATTTCTGTGTGAGATAATCATGTACAAAATACCTTTGACAGATGCTTATCTGTTTCAGAACTTCACCTTGAATTGATGTTCAGTGGTGCATGTCTCGAACTTGAACTTTACATTGAAAGTGTATATGCCCGGTACATCAGGCTGCGCACTGAAATATAGATGGGTTTTAGGTGAATCCCCGTATGAAAATATTAGGAGAATCCCCATATGAAAAGATGTAGATCATATTCTCTTCTTGTCTTCGGTGCATCTGATGAGTTTTTTGCATGATGAGTTTTTAGGTTTTAGGTTGGTTAATTTTTAGGGTGTTCAGTTTGATGTTCAAAAAAAACGTCATTCAAAACACCTGAAA
>CAJMDR010000083.1 GCA_905212215.1 uncultured Porphyromonadaceae bacterium | reverse complement strand
AAAGACAAGAGGCAAGCCTCTTGCACAGAAACAAAAGAGGAAACGGAAGGGAGGGAGGGGAATAAAGAGATAGTGGGGTGAACTTTTTGGAGAGGGAGTATGTTGGTATGATATACGGGTTAAAAACCGATGAAAGAGGCGTGCCGCGGGCAGCTTGGTTTTCATTCGGGCCCGTCAGGTATAAATCTTTTGGGATGTTAGAATTGTTGGATGTTTAGGTTTTAGGTTAGGGAGTACTGAACTTCAGTTTTAGGTCAGAAGCTTTGGAGCTTTATGGTTCAGATACTTTACGACAGTTTATAATCTCCTAAAAAGATTGCTTAGGAACTAAATGAATTACATGTCAGTTATTTTCTAATTTGAGGTTCCTATTACGGTCTTTGGTCCGAAAAACTTCCACCAGTAGGCGCGATGCCTCTTTGTAGGAACTTCGGATAATAAAAGATGAAAGAGTGAAGAAAAGCCGGGCAGCGCTGCCCGGCTTTTCTTTTTCCATGCTATGTTATTCCCAAATTTCAGTATTCCCAGCTATGCTATTATATAGTGAGAGATTCCGGGAATCTGGATTTATAGACTTCAAGACACCAACAAAGACCTCGCACTGCATAAGCGGTGTAAGGTCTATATTGATACTATGGCAAATTCGATAGAGTCCTAAAATCTTAAGACTCAACCGTTAGCTTTTACTTGCCGGCGATGTTGTCGCTTACGGAAAGTGAAGCGCGACCATGAGCACGACGGCGAGCGAGCACTTTGCGACCGTTCTTGGTAGCCATTCTCTCGCGGAAGCCATGCTTGTTTACTCTCCTGCGGTTGGAGGGTTGGAATGTTCTTTTCATCGTTGTATGTAGTATGAATTTTTAGTTACTTATTTTCGGAGTGCAAAGGTAGTAAAAGATTTTCAAGTGACCAAACATTTGAAAATAATTGTCAGAAAAGTGGACTTTTCAAGGTTTCAGGAGTGCTACGGGAATGATGAGAAGGGAGAAAAGGAGAAGATTCATGGCTGTCATGCCCAGCAGAGGGTTAAGCGCTTTTCCTGATAAGCTGCATAGTTTCCTCCATATAATAATGTGTAGGACAAGGTAAATTACGCATGGGGCTATTACCCATGGTGTAAATTGCCATAAAGCCCATGCCATTATAATCGCCGCTATTATTCCGGAGCACAGGTAAGCCGTTGCCATTGCCTTTCGTCCGAAAATGACAACGGTGGTTTTCTTACCTACCTTGCGGTCATCGTCCATATCCCTATAGTTGTTTACCACGAGCACATTTGCGGCCATCAGACCGATAGCGGCACCCATTGGAATGCTTACTGACGACCAGCTCCATATTTCAGTCTGTACATAGCAGGTAAGAACCACAGGCACCAGACCGAAAAAGATTATGACCGCTATGTCTCCGAGACCATGATGTGACAGCGGATAAGGGCCGGCACTGTATGCTACCGCAAAGATAGCAATGGCGATCCCGGGCAAAAGCAGCCAAAGTCCGCCCCAGTACAGCAACGACAAACCGAGCAATGAGTCCAATGTCACAAGGGCATAGGTGGCGCGAAACATTGCTTTGGGGGTTAAGTCACCTTCGGTCACTCCCCTTCTGAAACCTTCGCGACCTTTTTTATCGAATCCATAGGCATAGTCATAATACTCGTTTGCGAGATTGCTTGCAATCTGGGCGAGAATGGCGAACAACATACAAATTGCAGCCGGAAGCCATTTGAACCCACCTTCAAAGATTGCCGCGGCACATCCTGCGAATACACCCGCCACACTCACAGGGAGAGTCCTGGGCCTGGTAGCCTCCACCCAAGCCTTGAATTTTGAAGGATGTAAGTGGTTCTGCTGTGAATTGTTCATCGGCGTCTGTTTTTGAAGAACTCCCGCATCATTTCCGCACACTCTTCTTCAAGCACCCCAGAGAGGAGCTGAGTTTTAGGATGCAGCGGCGAAGGCATGTTGCTTTTCGCCGCATAAAAATTCAAGAATCCCTTTTTAGTATCCGGAGTTCCGAATACAATGGCTCCTATCTGCGCCCAACCGAGAGCTGCGGCACACATCAGACAAGGCTCGACCGTGACGTAAATCACACAATCGGGCAGATATTTACCACCGAGCCAGTCTGCGGCGGCGGTAATAGCCTGCATCTCGGCATGCGCTGTTACATCGGTGAGAGTCTGTGTGAGGTTATGGCCACGTGCAATTATCTTATCCTTGCAGACAATCACCGCGCCGACAGGGACTTCTCCTTTTTCCTCAGCGGCCTGAGCTTCCTTGAGGGCTTCGCGCATGTATACGTCGTGCATCCATGGATCGATATTGTTCAGGGGGAACATTTTTTTGAGAGGAAGGGGGTTAGGAGTTTAAGGAATTTAGGGTGTTTAAGGAGAGTAAGGAGATTAAGGAGTTTAAGAGGATGAGGGCGGGTTAGGAGCTGCATATTTCCTCGATGTGGCTTTTGACTTTATTCATCAGCCAGCTCGGGGTGGAAGTAGCGCCGCATATACCCACAGACTTTGCAGCATGGAACCATTCGGGCCTTATCGCATCCTGGTTTACCACCATGAAAGAGGCCGGATTCACCCTTCTACATTCCTCGAAAAGAGCCTTACCGTTGCTGCTCTTTGCACCACAGACAAAAATCACCACCTCATGAGCCTGGGCGAATTCGCGTATATGTGCCATTCTATTGGATACCTGCCGACAGATAGTGTCAAAATACTTAAAGCCACCTGCCTTTTTTCTTTTCTTTATCGCCTCCACGATGTTCCGGAAACCTGACAGGGACTTAGTAGTCTGGGAATATAGTTCCACATCCCTGTCCAGATCGAGAGCATCGAGTTCAGCCTCATGTTCCACCACTACGGCCTCACCACAAGTCTGCCCTACCAGACCGTTCACCTCGGCATGACCACGTTTACCATATATAATAATGAGAGGGCGACATTCAGCGGGAGTCTCATAAGCGAGCTTAATCCTTTTCTGCAGCTGAAGCACCACAGGACAAGTAGCATCAATAATCTCTATGCCATTTTCGCTGGCAATACGGTAAGTAGAAGGAGGCTCACCATGTGCCCTGAGAAGCACCCTGCTGCCTGCCAGTTTCGGCAAATCCTCGTGAGTGATGGTTTCCAGACCTTGTTTCCTCAGTCTCTCCACCTCATCGGCATTATGCACGATATCGCCAAGACAATATAGGGGCCTGCCGTCAGCAAGATGCTGTTCGGCGCAGCGTATGGCACCCACCACGCCAAAGCAGAAACCGCTTTGAGCGTCAATCTCGATTACCGGAACTTTCTGACTCATGACAGAGACTACCTGACGCGGTCCACAGCCATTCTGTATTGCCTGCACAGCCATTCCTCCTGCTGTTCAAGCGACATATTGTCGTTGTCAAGCTCAATGGCGTCATCTGCCTTTCGCAACGGCGACTCAGCTCTTGTGGAGTCTATATGGTCACGTTGCCGGAGGTTTTCCAGCACTTCGTTATAATCCGGATTATCACCCTTGGCAATCATTTCATTATAACGACGCTTAGCCCTTGTCTCGGCCGAAGCATTGACAAACACTTTCAACTCAGCATCGGGAAAGACAGTGGTTCCTATGTCTCTACCGTCCATCACCACACCTTTTCCCTTACCCATTTCCTGCTGTTGTTTCACCAGGAAATGCCTTACCTGCGGAATCGCAGCAACGGGGCTTACATGCTCCGAGACAGGGAGCTGCCTGATCTCTTTCTCCACATCCACGCCGTTCAGCAGACAATGACCCACACCATCCTCTCCTGCGGGAGCGAAAGAGATGTGAATCTGCGGCAGGGATTCCACGAGTTTTTCCGTGTCCACCTTACCGTCGGCGGCGAGGTCATGCTGCAGAGCGAAGAGCGTCACTGCGCGATACATAGCGCCGGTATCAATGTAAGAATAGCCCATCTTCCGGGCTAACGTGCGTGCCATAGTGCTTTTCCCGGAGGAAGAGAAGCCGTCGATGGCAACAATTATCTTAGGGTCGTTGATATTTCTGCAATCCATAGTCATAATAATTGAAGAAGGTAGCCCGACAACACATTAACGGTGCCCTCACTTCGGCACCACATCAAAGATGTTGAGCGAGAAATTCACCATTATCGAAGAGGCCTGCTTATGCGGCATGGCGTAAGCTACTCCGACCCCCATGGCACGCACCTTGAAGCCGAGGCCCGCCGAGAATCCGGAGAGGAAATTACGCTGATAGACAGCCATGTCGGTCCTCGTCTTGTAGTTGTATGCGAGAGCGGCGTAGAAGTGTTCAGACGGAGTGAACTGTATGCCGAACACCAGGTGGCGGAAGAAATTGCTTATAAACTTATCCTTCACCTCCTGTTGCTGCACCCCCATTTCATCCTTATGCTGATAATACGGGAGCTTCCATTTGGTAAGGTGCTGTGCCGTAACACTGAGTTGGAAAGGAGACTTTCCAAGCCCCTTTGTAATGCCGAGCTGAATATCGAACGGAAGCCTGTCGTAATGATCCTGGAAACGCTTTACCTGACCACCGAGGTTCTTCAACACTGCGGAAAAGGAGAAATCATTTTCCGGGTCATAGTAATTCACACCAAGATCAGTCGCCAATGCCACCGCCTCGTAGCGGTCGTAGTGCGAATATACGAACTTCATGGTAATGCCGCCACGCCACCGTTCGTTAATGTCGTGGCTGTATATGCCGTCAATTACCAGATCCTGCGGATGGAACTGCCCTGTGGGGGTACCCATCTCATCGTAGCCGTCTATGGCGCCGTAGCTGAGGAACCTAATCCCGGCACTCCAACCGGAATGTTCGTTGATTCCCATGCCATATCGAGCGCTGGCGAAGTTCGACGAGCCGAGGTAATGCATGTAGCCGAGGCCCATCTGAGCATCTATCTCAGGACCGAGGAGAGCGGGGTTTTGGTCCACCAGGCTGAGGTCGGGGTTAATGGAGCTTATGTTCACTCCGCCCAGCGCGAAGGCCTGAGATGAGACAGGAATACGCATGAAGCTATAAGCGCTGCTTCCTTCCTGGGCAAGAGCGGCGAAACACACCGACAAGGCGCCCATAATGCAGGCACCCCGGCGAATCAGGGTTTTATAGAGTTTTCTCATCTTGCATAATAACGCTCCGCGGGAATGCTATATTATAAAAGGCGTTAAAAAAATTGCGGCCGGGATACCATTCCGCCCCGATTCCAAAAATAAAGGAGAGAGACGAAAGTGCTTAAAGTAAATTAAGGATAGGATTAAAATAGGTTAAAAATCGGGTAATGAAGCAGGAAATAGCGGTAAATGGTTTGCAGGAACGGAAGGTGTTTTCTAACTTTGCCTCTGTGAAAAGGCCATTAACGGAAATACATAGCAAAAAGCCCCGTAGACTCAGAGTACTGGCAAAAATGCTTGCCTTGGCAGGAGCGATACTCCTCCCCCTCGCCTCGCGGTCGCAGACATGCCGCGTAAGCTGTGGCACGAATGCCGCCGGAGTACATGTCTATATGGAGGTTTATGAATACGACTACGTTACGGAGAAACCACATTTCCCCGGTGGAGAGGAAAAACTGATCAAATACATCAACCGCACCCGGGAATACCCGGAACATGCCTATCGCCAGGGCATCCAGGGCCGGGTGATGTGTTCCTTTGTGGTAATGGCCGACGGCAGCATCTCTTACGTCCGCGTCCTTCGCGGCGTAGAGGCCACCCTCAACAACGCGGCCAAACGAGTACTCAGCGAGATGCCCAACTGGAAACCGGGCAAAGTGAATGGCCGACCGGTACCCGTAAGGGTAATCTATCCCATTACATTCCGCAGGTGAGCAGCAAGAACCCCAAAGCCACTGAAAAGCGCGAGGGCACCGTTATCCGCAACCTCGGCAGCCGGTTTCAGGTGAACGTGGACGGCGACGCACCCGACAAGCTGACAGACTGCCGGGTAAAAGGGAATTTCCGCATCAAGGGCATCCGCACCACCAATCCCGTGAGCGTAGGCGACCGCGTCACCGTTCAGCCGGCCGGAGAGGAATACTACATCACAGCTGTTGCGCCACGCAGGAACTATATCATCCGCAGGGCGTCGAACCTGTCGAAAGAGAGCCATATCTTAGCCTCCAACATAGATCTTGCAGTGCTTGTGACAAGCATCCGCGACCCGCAGACGCCCACCACCTTCATAGACCGTTTTCTTGCCACGGCGGAGGCCTATTCCATCCCCGCCATGATCATCATAAACAAAGAAGACCTCTGGGACAGCGACGACCGCGAATATGCGGACGCCGTAGCCGCCCTTTACCGCAGCATCGGCTATAAGGTGCTGTTCACCTCCGCCTCCACCGGCGAAGGGATAGAGGCATTGCGCAAAGAGCTGAAGGACAAGACAAGCCTCTTCGCCGGCAACAGCGGAGTGGGCAAAAGCTCGCTCATCAACACCCTCATTCCCGATGCGGAGCTGAAAACAGGCGCCATTTCGGAGCTGTACCGCACAGGCACCCATACCACCACATTCTCCGAGATGTTGCGTCTGCCGGAAGGAGGCGCGGTGATAGATGTGCCTGGAGTGCGCGGCTTCGGCACCATAGACTTCGACAAGCGGTCCGTGGGCCATTATTTCCCGGAAATCTTCAAGGCCTCGGAGAACTGCCGCTATTCCGATTGCAGCCATCGCAACGAACCGGGATGTGCTGTCAGGGAAGCCTTGGAGAACCACCTTATATCCGAGAGCCGCTATACCTCCTATCTCTCCATACTTGAGGAAGTGGAGGAGGCCGAAGGCGCCGACAAATACCGCAAGCCGTTCTGAACGGCCACACACGTCATTTGCCACTTTTGCGGCAATATTTACCTTTTGAAAGGTGTTGTAAAATAAATACTGACCTTAATTGTAATATTGAAAAGATGAGAAGAATCAGAACCGCCATACTCATAGCGCTTTTGAGCGCCATCAGCGTTCCTGTCCAGGCATCATACTGGGACTGGAGCAAAGTCTTCGGCACCATCAACAGCCAGTTGGACAACCGCCAGGACAATAACGGCGGCAAGACCGGAAGCACCATCGGCAACCTGTTGGAGGGCGTATTCTCGCGCACCGACATCGCGGTGAAGGATATGGCCGGCACATGGGTCGTTGACGGCAGCGCGGTAGCGTTCAAGAGCGAGGATTTCCTCAGCCAGGCAGGTGGCGTTGCGGCGGGAGCGGCATTAGAGACAGAACTCGACCCCTATTACCGGCAATATGGCCTTACCGGAGCCATTCTCACCATCGACACCGCCGGAAACTGCGTGATAAAGCTGCAACGCGGTTCTCTGAAAGGCATCATCACCCGTCAGGGCAAAGGAGAGTTCCTGTTCAGCATAACGGTTTTCGGACAGAGGCTGAGCAGCGTTCCCCTTTATGTTCGCAAGACCTCGCAGAGCATGGACATGATGTTTGACGTGGCCAAGCTCAAGCAGATACTTTCCATAGTGGCCAACTTCAGCGGCAACCAGCTTGCCAAGACCATGATAAGCCTTCTGGAGAAATACGACGGCATCTATGTAGGCTTCGGCATGCACAAACAGGGCACCACACCCTCCTCAGGCCAGAGCGGAAACGGAGTGCGTCAGGAAACGGAACAGAACAGCGGCCTGGGCACATTGCGCGACATTCTCACAGGACGCAAGAAACCAAACAAAAAATAATCATGGAAAAGAACACGGAATCGACAGTATATTTCTGTCCGCGAATCACCCCCGAAAATCTCGTAAAA
>CAJMDR010000082.1 GCA_905212215.1 uncultured Porphyromonadaceae bacterium | reverse complement strand
CTGCATCGGGTAGTTCATCCAGCCGAAGATGTCGATGTTGTCCCATCCCTCCTTGTTGTCGTTGCGCGGGGGATAGTAGTTGATACGTACCTTGTGGTAATATCCGTCGTGGTCGTTGCCTTCGCCGCCGCAGTTCACACCATAGAGGTCAGGCTGCTCTTCGGGCATCAGGATGGATTCCAGAGTGGAGAGCTTGCTGACTTCCTTTGTGCGGAAGTTTGCGGGTTCGTCGAGAACGAGACCGTCGCGGTTGCCGAGGATGTTAGTGGAGAACCATCCGTTGAGGCCGAGGCAACGAGTGCCGATGATGGGAGCGAAACCGCTCTTAACCAGAGTCTGGCCAGTCTTGAAGTCCTTGCCGGCGATGGGGAGCTTGGTCTGCTCTGCCAGTTCCCACATAGCGGGAATGTCGACGGTGGTGTTGGGAGCACCCATGATGAAGGGAGCGCCTTCTTTGAGAGCTGCGTAGGCGTAGCACATTGAAGGAGCGATATGCTCTTTGTCGTCAGCCTTCATGGCTTTCTCGAGGTCTTCCAGACGGTAGTGAACGTCTTTGTTTACGGGAACGTAAACCTCCGTGGAAGCAGCCCAGAGCACTACGATGCGTTCAACGCCGCTCTTCTCCTTGAAGTTGCGGATGTCGGCGCGGATCTGCTCAACCATATCCCAACGGTCGGTGACTTTCTTGATGTTGTCGCCGTTAAGACGTTTTGCATAGTTATGGTCGAAAGCGGCGGGCATAGCCACTATCTGTTCAAGTTCCTCGCGTACCGGTTCGATGTCCTTTTCCTTAAGAACCTGAGCGTTCATGGCAGCCTGATATGCGTTTACGGGGAATACATCCCAAGCTGTGAAAACGATGTCGTTAAGGTCGGCCAAAGGCACTATGTCTTTATAGTGGAGATATTTCTTGTTTTCTCCGCGGCCCACACGTATCTTGTCGTACTGGGTCATGGAACCGATGGGCTTTGCCAAGCCTTTGCGGGTCATGAGAACGCCGGTCATGAAAGTGGAAGTAACGGCGCCAAGGCCTACTACCATCACACCGAGTTTGCCATTCGGTTTAGTTGCTTTTTGTGCCATAATTGGTATTGCAGTCTTAATTATTTTTCATTTTGGGGTGAATTCCATAGCATCGCATCGGGGATAACGCCATAGGTTTTAGCCTGCGGACAGTTATCGTCCTGTATGCCGTCGGGAAATTCGGGTCAAAGGTATAACTAATATTTCGGAGCGCAAAGGAAAATCAAAGGAAATTTAATGTCTCAATTGCCAAATTTTGTTAATAGACCCAAGATATAGCCAATATATGTTAATAAAATAGCCTAATTTAAGTTTTTAGTTAAAAAACTTAAATTAGGCTGTTTGGTTTTTATGCCCTTTTTGGGTTCTTCTCAGGCTGTTTTCATGCTGTCTCCAGAAAACGGAGCACATCGCCAAGGCTATGGATAATATTGGGGTGCATCTGAGCATCTTCAGCTTCCGTCCATCCTTTTCCTTTGAGCCACAACACCTGGCAGCCGATGCTTTCGGCAGGTACTATGTCCTTGCGGTAGCTGTCGCCTATCACCAATACATTCTCAGGTGGCAGACCGAGGGCCTCACAGCCAAGGGTGAAAATGCTCGGATCAGGTTTACGTACGCCTACCACGGCACTCTCCACTATCTTTTGAAAATAAGTGTCGAGGTTGAAATCCTTCAGCACAGCCTCCACGTTGCCATAGAAGTTCGATACCAGCACTAAGGGAAGTCTGGCGGCGAGGGCTTCCAGTATGGGTCTTGCGGCCTCTATGCTCTTGCGGGCGGAGGCATAGCAGAGGTCTGCAATACGTGCAGCATAGCTCTCCACATCCTGTGGGGCGAAATCGCCATGTTCCGTGAGCCATTGCAGCTCAATGCGCATCTTAATTCCTAAAAGGTCGCGGAAATTATGATGTGGAAGTATGTATAGAGTGCGGGCGAGTTCCCGTTCAGCGTAAACGTATGCTTCGCGGAAAGTGGGTTTGTCGGCCGCCATACCGCATTTCTGCCATGCGTTCCAGATCACCTCGCTCCAGTGGTCACCTCCTGTGTCGAGAGTGCCGCCGTAGTCGAAAATTATGCCTTTGATGCGTGCGCTGTCAATATTTGCCATCTTTGATTTCAGAAATAAAGTGTTTGCAGATGCGTTCGTGACGCCATACCATATATATTAACAACAGATTCAGCACCGACAGTTCAAAGGCGAAGTAGAGCCAGGGCATCTGCAGGCAGACCACTGCCACGAAAAGGGCGAAGGCACGGGTGTTGAAGCTGAGGATGTTGGTATATTTCATAAGAGGACGAGAAGCGGCGCGGAAGTCGCTGCGGAAAGCGGTCGGGATGTCCGTGCCATAACGTTTAGACAACAGACGACGCAGACGTTGCATCTGCGGAGTTCGTTTCTCCTGACCTGTGGTGTAGTTGGAATAGAAGGCCATGACAAGCTTCGGGAAGAAGTTGTGTTTCCAGCTCAGCGCATGATATTTGTCCCATAGAGCCTGAGCGGAGTCTTCAAGCTCGGTACCGCTGACTCCTTTTACGAATAGCAGATGGAACTGGCGGTAATAGTCGGCCATAGCGGCCTGAATGGCATGGCATAATCCTGTCACCACCGCTGTAACCCAGATTACCCAGTGGTGGGCCATGAAGAACTCTGAGGTGACATTTTCTCGCAGACAGATAGCCATGTAAATGGCCACGAACCACACATCGCCGCTTAATCCGTCGAGGATGCGTCCGAGGCGTGAATACTGCTTAGTGAGTCGTGCGAGCTGGCCGTCGGCACTGTCGCCCACATCAGCGAGTACCAAAAGCGCCATGCCTCCCAAGTTGACCCAGATATTATTGAAGTACAGCATCACTCCGGCACCGATGCCGAGAAAGATGCTGGCAATTGTTATGGCGTTAGGGCGAATATGCAGACGGCGGCACAGCAATGCCACTACATATCCAACGGGACGATAGAAAATCAAGTCGAACCACTCTTCGGTGTCCATAGACTTGAGGCTGGCCCGGTAGCCCTCTTTTATCTCCTGAAATTTTTTACCCATGGGCAGGAATTAACGTGTGTCATTCAACCGGAGAAGAAACCATACCATCGAAGTTGTTTCTACCTATTTACGAATTCAAAAAACATTGAAGTTAAATTTATGATTTCATTCTCTTTGTTAATCTTCAGCCATCTATCCGGCGTATTTCCATCCTCTCATCGGTCACGATGCCCGCATCGTTCCCTCTTTGCGGATGAAAATCCCCTCGAATATCTGGCTAAATCTTAACAAAGAAATAAGTCGAAACAACTTCATCATGAAAGGATTTGATTTCATCAAGAGTTGAGTGTTCTACAAAAACATCCTGCAAAATTAACAAATCCGCTCAAAAGCCGCAAATGGCGTCCCGTTGAGTGATTGGAATTAGTGGCGTAATTGGAATGATGGAGAGTCGTGGAGTAGCGGTAGTGAAATGAAAGGACATTTAGATAGGTGTTTTTTAAGGTTTGTTTGGCAGTGTAAAGATTTTTTATTAACTTTGTAGCTGTAACGAAAACCTCCTTAGCCCGATTCACTATGCAGATTGTTCTCCTGATGCATAACTGGTTCATCGATATGGCGGCTGTCTTTACTGGCAGCCTGATATGCGTGTCCCTGTTTATCCCTCTCATCATAAGTATATGTAATGACAAAGGTCTGTTCGATGCTAAAAGCCTCGGCAGAGGCCAAAATATTCCGCGGCTCGGAGGAGTGACTTTCCTCCCGGTAGCGGTATTGGCGGTAATGTCGGTGGCTGACGTCATGGATATGGACACCTCGATGCTTTATGGAGGGTTGGGTATGTTGCTGATTTTCATTATCGGCATAATAGATGATGTGAAGGGACTGGATTACAACACCAAGCTGATTGTTCAGAGCATAGGAGTTCTGATGGTAATCAGTGGAGGAGTGTGTAATGGGTTCATGGGAACTCTTTGCGGAATGGGGGGTGCGGCGCCTTATCTCGGTTTTGTGCTGAGTATGGTGTTGATGTTGCTCATAATTAATGCCATGAATCTTATTGACGGCATAGATGGTCTTGCATCGATGATGTCCTTGCTGCCTCTCGGCGTGTTTGCATGGATTTTCTATCTGGACGGCGATTATATAGGCGCGGTGTTGTCGGTGGCTTTTGCAGGAACGGTAACAGCTTTTCTGTATTACAATCTATCTGCAGGAAAGAATAGTCACAGCAGAATTTTCATGGGCGATACCGGTAGCCTTACCATCGGGTTTGTACTTGCGTTCCTCACTATGCGTATCTGCGGAAAGGCATCGCTGCCCGGAGTCTTCAGTAACATGCACCCTCTTTGGGTTGCTTTCTCAGTGCTTTCGGTGCCATCTTTGGATGCAGTGAGAGTTTTTCTGGAAAGATTGTTGTCAGGAACCAATCCTTTTCTGTCTGACCGCAGACATGTACATTATATGTTGCAGGACATAGGTATGGGTGCTCATGCAGTTTTAGCCTTATTGAGTGCTTTGTCTGCGACTTTCGAGCTCTGTGGCATATTGGCTGCGAGATATGTGGATGTTTCAAAGATTATTTCAGCAGAGATGATCGCGTACGCGGTGTTAACAGGGATACTTCACAAAATTCGCACATACCACTTATCCTCTTTTACGGTGAAGTATGGGAAACGAAATATTATTCAGGAAGATTCAAAGGCTTGAGCTTGCGGGCGGTGGCGGAATAAGCGATCATGAATCCCAACTGCCAACCGTTGAAAGGTCCCTGATTGGAGGAATATACTCCTCTTACAGCGTAAGGAGTGAGTCGCAATGATGATTGCAGGCTCTGCCGTTTATTGCCGGAAGCGAACACCATGGTGCTGAAATGCCAGTCGAAGTTTATGCCGAAATCGACATTGAAATCCTTCACCTTCATTTTCTGCTGCGGAGATGTCATTACCTCTGCGCCGTTCTCGTCAATTTCCAAAGGGCGCGAGGTCCAGGAATAAGAAGTCCATTTACCGCCCACGAAAGGAATGATAGCGAAATTAGGGGAGTCATAGACCGCATAACCGGCATTGAACCCCCATGCAGTGTAGTTGGCGTTCTTTACGTTGGCGCGAAACTTGGTGTCGGGGTCTCCGGCGGTAGTCATGCGCGGTTTCTTCAGTGTGGGGGATGCGAAGGAGACGGAGGCTTCCAGATACCAGCGGTTGAATGCTATCTTTCCGCCGATGGTGAAGTCCCATGCCCAGGAGAAATACTGATTCAGCCTGCCTGCAGTCCAGCGTGGTCCTGTGCCTATGAACAGACCATAGCTGAAGGGCGAAGATACCCATTCTATGCTGTCGGGCATAATGGCTGCATCGTCGGTAATGGTGTAGGAATACGGATTCAGTACCGTGTCCTGACGCGCCTTGGCGGAGGACTCTGATAGCGGTGACTGTGCCGCCATGCAAAAGGTAGTGGTCAGTATTATGACGGCAGATAGAATGTGTTTCATAGCAAAACGATTAAAGTAGGGGAGAGCATTGTGAAGAGAGGAAGAGCAGTCTGCTAAAGGTTCCCGTTGCTATTTTAGCTGTTAAGGCTTTATAGCTATAGAGAGCTTAAAACATCAGGTTCGACATCTCCACGGCTGCTGCGGCGGCTTCAGCACCTTTGTTCCCGAGGGGTCCGCCGGCTCTGTCGAGTGCCTGCTGGAGATTGTCGACGGTGAGGACTCCGAAGATTACGGGTACCGTTCCGGCGGCGGTGAGCCGGGCGGTGCCCTGAGCGGCCATCTGGCATACGTAGTCGAAGTGGGGTGTATCGCCACGGATGACACAGCCTATTACTATCACTGCGTTGAATTTGCCGTTGGACTGTGCTCTGGCAGCGGCATATACGAGTTCTACAGTGCCCGGCACCCGTACTACTTCTATTGAGTTGGGGCCGAGGCCTACAGATCGGAATGCTTGCAATGCTCCCTGCATCAGGGCATCGGTGACCTCACTATTCCACCGGGCAACTATCACGGCACAGCGAAACCCGGGTTTGGGTGCCGGCATTGAGAGTTGTTGTCCGGCGGTGTTGAGTATGGTCGACATTAAGTAGTTGTTGAAAATTAATTGATACTTACTTAATTATTTCTTTTTATCGTTTTTAGCGAGGTTCAGAATAGTCTCGTCCTGAGTCAGCGGTAGTGGCTGATTCTCTTCCTCTTTCTTGGCTTTTGGGCGGCGTCCTTTCAAGCCGAGGCGATGGAGGAACGCTTTCCACATGGGTTCATGCTCTATGTCGGCGTCTATCACCTCCATCAGGGCCAGGATGTCTTCTTCCAGCTCTATGGTGCCGAGGGCTATTGCATGTGGCAGCAATGCTTCCAAGAGCCGTTTCGCACGCGGACGCATTGCGCGGATACGCATCATGATTTCGGCCATGTCGAGACTCATCTTCACCTCTTTGCGAGTGATGCGTCCAGAACGGCGTTTCGAGAACTTAATGGCCTCGGAGTAGAATTTCACAGCGGCGCGATAGTCTCCCGAGGCACTCAGCAATTCTGCCACCTTGCTGATTGGCATTGTCTGTAAGATCACCTTTCCCGGTCCTTTCACAACGGTATTAAAAATGCCTTCTCCTCCAATCAGCATATTTTTTACTCCTTTTACAGCTACAACATCCATAGTGCAGGTTTCTTCCATTGCCGCTAAGTACCCCGTACTGATCAAAATTTCCTGTCCTGCACTCAAATCATACTCCACTGCATGTCCATCAATTTCTACAAACGCGGTTCCATTTCCGCTCAATCTCTGCATAATGAAACCTTCTCCTCCAAATATGCCTTTCCCTAATTTTTTCTGAAAATGCATGGACAGTTCTACGCCTTCTTCTGAAGCAAGGAATGCACTCTTCTGCACGATCATGGAGTGACCGTTGCTAATCTCCAATGCTTTGATCGCTCCCGGAAAACTTGATGCAAATGCAATCATTCCGTCTGCACCTTCTGCGGTATATCTGTTTTGAAACGCAGAATCACCAGACATCAGTCTGCCGAACATTTTCTTCATTCCGCCTCCGGAAATCGTCTCCATTTTCATGTTCGGGCTCATCCAGCTCATACTTCCGCTTTCTGTGATCATAGATTCTCCTGCTGATAATTCACATACAACAACTGGTAAATTTCCTCCTAAAATCTCATATTTTTTCATAACAAAGTTCTCCTTTCTTTTTTGTTTTCATCCTACAACAGTACCTTTTTCATTAAGCTTTGTAGCACATTGCACACACATATCCAGATCATCACAGATCAAAAAGCAATGGTCACATACAAGACGCTTACATATCGGACAAATATTAAAGATCTCTTTCGCCTGATTCAATGCTTTTTGAAATGCTAAATTCTTTTCCCGTTCATAAAGTGTATCATAAATAATCTTCCGATTTTCATTTTCCGGTTTTTTCCCCGCTCTGGAAAAACGAATTGGTGTACTTTTCCATACTGTTTTACATTCCATGCAGCATAGTGAAAAGCAAAACTCATCCGGCGTAGAACAATCTATTAAATCCTTTTTCGTAATATATTCCACATTTTTAACCTCCTTCTTAACCTCTTTGCTCTATCTCCATCCTATTCTCTGTTTTCCCTCCTTATCCATTGCATTTAATTCTTCTTCCGTAAATACGCACATGGCACGCTGTGTCCTGGTATACTGACGATACGCCGGTATCTCGGATTCGCACTTCTCACAAGCGTACTTACAGCGTTCCGCAAAC
>CAJMDR010000081.1 GCA_905212215.1 uncultured Porphyromonadaceae bacterium | reverse complement strand
TCGCAAGCCGTTGACCAACCTTGACATTAACCACGCTTTGGGCAAAATCCTCAGGATTACCCATACCGAAAATGCAGGAAACACTCGAAACAACTATAACATCACGACGCCCGGACAAAAGAGCTGCTGTTGTGGCAAGACGCATCTTCTCGATCTGGTCGTTGACCATGAGGTCCTTCTCAATATACTTGTCGGAAGAAGGTATATATGCCTCGGGCTGATAGTAGTCGTAATAGCTGATAAAATACTGCACGGCGTTCTCCGGGAAGAAACTTTTCATCTCGGAGTAAAGCTGCGCCGCCAACGTCTTATTGTGAGAAAGAATGAGGGTTGGACGTTTTACCTGCTGGATGACGTTAGCCATGGTAAAAGTCTTGCCACTACCGGTAACGCCAAGCAAAGTCTGAGCATCTTCGCCTGCTTTCACACCCTGCACAAGCTCTCGGATGGCTTCAGGCTGATCCCCTGTGGGTTTATATTCTGAAGTTAATTTAAAATCCATACACTGTAGAGGAGTTGATTAGCTTATATAACGCCTGACGAAGTCTGATTATTGCTCTGACTTTGCTTTTACCACGTTGAAAGCAGCCGACAGTAAGGGGAGTTTAAGACCATGCTTCATTCCACCGGATAGAGTAGTGGACAATCCGGGTCTCGTAGTATTTTCAGATAAGCTTTTGCTGCCATTTTTGCTTCCGGCAGGGACATGAGCAGATAATTGCCACAGTCACGCGGAGTAGCTCCCGGGACTTCACCTTCCCATGCCACGAGTGCTTCCATTGCCTCAGCCATAAGGTCGCGAATATAGGCTGCGGATGGGCGTCCTTTGACAATAAGGTAGTTGCCGGTACAGCATCCCATAGGCCCCCAATAGACTATCTGATCTTTCCAATCAGGATTATTGCGCAGCCAGGTTGCCACAATATGCTCCATAGCGTGGAGAGCACCTATACTTAATGCCGGTTGGCGATTAGGTGCTGTAAAACGGATGTCAAAGGTGGTGGCATATTGACCTGGCCCGAATTCATCGACGCGGCTTTCGTATACGCCGGGAAGTAACTCAAGATGGTTAATGCGAAAACTGGCTATCTTTTCCATGCTGTTCATGCAAGTTTGTGAAGAATTGAAGTTATTGCTTTGAAGGTGTTGCGCGGTGCATCGGTCCAGAAATTCTCGTATTGGCTGATGTTTTCTGCCTCTCCGGGAGTATCACTTATCACTCTTATGACATTGAATGGAACACCGCTCATGGAACATACCTGGGCAATTGCTCCAGACTCCATGTCTACCGCCAAGGCATCCGGGAAATGGCTTTTTATTGTCTTTACCTCTTCCTGTTTTGACACGAAGATGTCGCCCGAACATATCAGGCCATGACGGAAATGAGGGTCATTGCCCAACACCTCTTGTGCAATATCACAAATGCGCCTGTCAGTACCGATTCTTACGTCGCAACCGTCAGCCGCTCCCCATTGTGTACCGGGTCCACACCAAACATCGTGATAAGCCACGGCATCTGCCACAAGCAGGTCAAGGACACGCATAGAAGAGTCGGCTCCTCCGGCTACTCCACTGTTAAGTATCCAGTCGGGAGCAAAGGACCGCAACAGCACAGATGTGTTTAATGCTGCATTCACCTTTCCTATGCCCACTTTCATCAACGCTACAGTGTGGATGCCTATATTTCCGGTGAAATATTTGCGTCCTTCCACGGTACGCTCTTCCATATTCTCAAGTAGAGGAAGGAACAGTTCCAATTCCTTCTCCATAGCTACTATTATGCCGATTTTCATTCTTTGAAAATTATCATTCCTATCAATCTGCGAAATTACAAAATATTTTGTTATCTTCGCACCAAAATAGGACTAAGATATGAGGATTTACAAGACCTGGAGCGACGAGCTTGACGAAAAACAGTTACGCGGAGTGGTGGAGGAACTGCAACGTGGAGCATTGATGGTGTGGCCTACCGACACATTATATGGAGTTGCATGCTCAGCCCTTGACGTGAAAGCCATTGAAAGATTGTGCCGGCTGAAAAATATCAATCCCGCAAAGACTAACCTTTCCATTGTTTGCAGCGATATTTCTCAGGCAGCTCAATATGCACGTTGGGACAATAAATACTTCAATCTGCTAAAACAGAACACACCCGGACCTTTCACTTTCCTTTTCCGTACAGCCTCGACATTGCCGAGAGCATTCAAAGGGCGTAAGGTTGTGGGGATACGAATACCATCGCTACGTCTTGACCGCCAGATAGCAGAAGCAATGGAATGTCCTATCCTAACCACTTCTGTAGAATTTGACAGCGATGATTACGTGATCAACCCCGACCTTATAGCCGAAGAAGCCGAGAATCTTGTGGATTTCATGATAGACAACGGGAAGGGAGGCACCGAACCTTCGACAATAGTCGACTGCACAGGCTCAGAACCGGAGATCATCAGAGAAGGAAAAGGAGAACTTGAATAAATACCCATACGCACTTATGCCGAAATCTTGCGGCAAGTTGAAAAACATTTGGCCATGTAAAAAATAATGCCTAACTTTGCATCCGAAAACGAGAGGAGATAACGTTTGATAGGATTGTCAAATCTTACGATAATATCCTCAAGTTTCCCGACCCTAAGGAAAGATGCCGGAGTGGTCGAACGGGACGGTCTCGAAAACCGTTGTACCCTTTCGGGTACCCAGGGTTCGAATCCCTGTCTTTCCGCAACCTAATCGGACGAAAATCAGCCCGAAAGCGACAAACCGCAGACTATCAAATAGTTCTGCGGTTTTTTGGTGTCTTATCCTTTCGACTCAGAAAAAAATAGGACGTCGCCAACCTGGCTAAATGCAGTTATATCAAATAGCAGCAATGTGCGGTATAAGACTTGAAGATGTCGCGGTTACAAACTTTCAGCTTTTTCAGAACACTGCTTTAGTTGACTATACCGGGTCAGCAGTTGTAGGGAAGGCAAACCAAAAGAAATCTCCAAACTGAAACAGCGAGTCATCTAAGAATCAGAAAAGTCCAAGACCGTATTGTACAAGTCTTCATCAACCCTATTTAAACCATAATTTTGAACGTGATACCATGTAACCTGGGGACATTATCAAAGAGCAGAGACAATGGCCTATCCTCCATACACTTTGAACTGACGCCTGCTGCAAAACGGCAAGGAAGCATCGTTTTCTCTCAAAAGAGACAGAATTTGAATCTGCGGTAATTACGCTTCCCTGAGGTCTGTACTGTTTGCAAAGATAAACACAGCGTTTCTATATAAAGAAGCTAAACTACTTTACCGGCATGGCCAACCATTCGCTTCAGAGTTAAATTACTATTTCTCAGGAGGCGAACGAAACTGCCAACCATGCACTTGACATCTGTAATAAACAAATAGAAGATGTGATTGCGGCTTTATGATAGCTTTGCATTAGAAATTGAGAGATATCATAGCCTGGATGCGGTTATCGTGCGACTGTTCGCCGTTATAGTTTACGCGTCTACCGTATAAGTATTCCACTCCAGTCTGTATCAGGCTGTTGATATTCCAGAATACATTGGACACGACATACTGGGCATATCTGTATTGCCCTCCCCACGGATTCTCTGTTCCGGCATAGCGGGGTACATATGTGCGCACATGACTGTAGGTGGCAGAGCAGAACACCGACTTGGAGAAGTTATACTGCAGTCCGCCGTATGCACCCCAGGCCTTGATCGGGTTAAGTTTCCCGGAGTCTGATGCCGAGGGCATCAGATCCATTCCCATCCCGTTAAGGTCTTGAATATAACTCGAAATTCCCTTTCCGTATACAGCTTGATAATAAGCCGTGAGGTTACCGACTATAGGTGTAGAGCCACTTGCCTTTATACCCCATCCTATCTTATCGATGTTGTGGGCTGTAATCAAGTCGCGGTAATAGAGATTCCTCAACATTGCTGAAAATCGCAGCCACCCTTTACCACTATTCCATGAATACTGGAGATAGGCGGGAATGTCAGGCACACGTTGATTGACAGTAATGACTTCTGGAGTGAGTGTAAACGAGTTGGCGGGTTGCTCCACTCCAACGCCTGCTTTCCATTCCTTCTTACTGCCGAATGGTTTCTCATAATACAGAACAGTGTGAGGCAATGCAGTGAAAGCATTCGGGCCCTCATAGTCAATTGTAGGAGGAGCTGCTGCCATGTCGCTGAATAGCGAGAATGCATATCCGGCCGTTATACCGCGATATTTAAGATACGCCTGGACTATAGATGGCGCATAATTATCACCCATGAAATTCACAGAGATATAGGCTCCTATCTGGTTAGCGGTACCTGGTAAGGCAACCATATTGACAAATAGGCTCGACTGCTGGGCGCTGATCTGGAACTTTCCACTGTTGCCTGGCGCTCCATTCATTGGCAGAGCGGAGGTCGTGAAGCAGTTAGGGTCAGTGATAACGTCTCCGAGGTCGTAGCCTGCTGTAGCCTTTACCTGACCGCCGATTCCGAGATAGAATTTTCCCTCTTTGCCGAAAATGGCGAATCGAGGCAGCCCGGGAACATTGTAGGCTTGCGGCATGTTCTGGCGCAGCGCCTCGTGCATGCCGAGAGTGTCACCCTGGACAAACAGGGAGGAAGCCACCTTTTCATCATTTCGGGCCGGATGCGACTGGGCTACTGCGGTAAGCGCGACCGAGGCTAATGCCAATGAAAGAATAGTAACTCTTTTCATGTTTAAAGTAGTTTTTATATTTTGTCTTTGAAATATATTGGACGCTCCGGTCAAATATGCCTCGGTTATGAAAACCTCCACCATACTTTCTGTCGTCTCATAATGGCAGAACAATATAGACATATAACAATGGTGAGCAAACGTTTGTTGAACAGAAAAAAATCGTTCAGACTGAACAAAGCTGTCTCTGTCCGTGTTTTAAATGCAAAACGTAAAACAAAGCGCCAGTACATATCCTTAATGTATCCACGCTTAATCAAAATTATTCATTATGGCAAACACAAAGTATTCTCCTGTAGTACAGGAACTCGCCGACCTTATCAAGGAAAACAACTGGGAAGACAAGTTCGCCCAGGCCTTCGCAAAGGTCAAATCGTACAACATCCCCGGTCTTTCCGACATCGATAGCGTGGAGAAATATCTCGACTGGCTAGAAGCATATATGCATTGGGTGCCGGCTGAAAACCGTGAGGGAACTCATGTATACCAGCATCTCTTCCGTTCCTTCTTCGTTCTGGACCAAGAGCCGCTGAAATCACTTCAGACCCCATGTGCTCCGGCCGACCAGATGCCACCGCTCACACCATTGTCGAAATGGATGGTCGACTACTGTTACGGCATCGGCAACTGGCTTGACAGCCCCGAATCAATCACTGCCGACAGCGTGAAATCCTTCTACGACAGCGCGGTCTACAACATGGACGAATATGAGGAGCCGCGTGGTGGTTGGAAGACTTTCAACCAGATGTTCGCGCGCCACGTCAAACCCGGTTGGCGTCCCATCGCCGCCATCGATGACGAAAAGATCATCGTTCATCCTGCCGATGCCCAGTTCGGTGGCCAATGGGAGATACGTCCTGACACCCACGTGCGTATCAAGGGCCTCGACTGGAAGATCGAGGAACTTCTTCAGGGCAGCCCCTATGCCGACAAGTTTAAAGGAGGCATGTGGTGCCACAGCTTCCTGAGTTGGACCGACTATCATCGTCAGCACGCACCCCTGTCCGGAATCGTTCGCGAGGCTCGTGTCATTCAGGGAGCCTGCTATGTGGACCTGATTGCCGTTCCTTCCAAAGAAAATCCCGCCACACACGAGGTGGAGGCTTGGAGAGCTACCGCTCCCGACCAGGCCGGTTATGAATTCATGCAGACCCGTGGTCTGATTGTCCTTGAGACCAAGTACGGCTATGTTGCAATCCTGCCTATAGCAATGCCGCAGGTTTCCTCCGTGGTTGTCACCGCTCAAGTGGGCAAAGCCCTGAAGAAAGGTGATGAAATCAGCTACTTCCAGTTTGGAGGTTCCGACATCGTCTACCTCTTCAGCGCGAACATGAACGTATCGATCTCCGCCCACAAGGACACCCACTACAAAGTTGGCACTAAGATTGGAGAAGTGTACCCTGTCGTTGAGCTCTGACATACACTTATAGAATCAAGCATACAAGGGGACGGACTCCACCCAGCCGGGTCGGTCCGGCCCCTTTCTTTTGTACACACATAATTTCCGACATTATGACTACACAAACACCCCGGCCGGCTACACCCAATCCGGCATCGTCGGCACCATCCGCGCCCGCCTCTCCTTCAAAGGGCAAAGTTGCCGCCATCACTACAATGGGGATGACCATAATGATTGTCACCACTGTGTTAAGTCTACGTGGCCTCGCATCACAGGCTGAATTCGGTATACAGTCGATTTTCTGGTATGTGCTCGCCGCCATTGTTTTCCTCATTCCCTTCTCGCTCGTCTGCGCCGAGCTGGCATCGACCTACACCCACTCAGGCGGCCTTTATCGTTGGGTCGCCGAGGCCTTCGGCACCCGCTGGGGCTGGACAGCAATGTATCTCGAATGGCAGTGCCTCGTAATCTGGTTCCCGGCAGTCCTCATGTTCGGAGCCGTATCCCTGGCATATGTATTCTGGCCCGAAACATTCGACGCAACTCTGTCGTCAAACAAACTCTATACAATCCTCATTGTGCTCGGTGTATATTGGTTTGCCACGTTCAACTCATTCAGGGGAATGAGCAAAGCTAATTTCATCAGCCAGACGGGCGGTCTCTTCGGTACGATCATTCCGGGTGCAATTCTGATTATCCTAGGCATCATCTATCTTTTCCTCGGCGACAAGATTGAGCTGGTTACCGATATCAGTTTCTTCCCGGACTTTACCAAAATATCGACGATAGTGTTCGCTGCCTCAATATTCCTCTTTTTCGGAGGAATGGAGATGAATGCGGTTCATGTTCAGAATATGCGCAATCCAGGTCGCGACTATCCCCGCGCCGTCTTCTTCGCAGCCATTGTCATCCTTGTCATATTCATTCTGGGCACATTGGCAATCGGACTCGTGACACCCGTAAAGGACATCAACCTTTTAGCCACCCTGCTTACAACATACCATAAGCTCTTCGAGGCTATACATATGCCGTGGCTCGGCAATATCATTGCCTTATTGGTTGCTTATGGAGTTATCGGTCAAGTGAGCGTAATCGTCACAGGCCCATCAACCGGTCTTGTGGCCGTCGGCGAGAGCGGCTTCCTGCCCCCGGCTCTCCAGAAGAAGAACCGTCACGGAATCAGCACCTCTATACTTTGGGTACAGGGAATATTCGTCACGCTTCTTTCATTCGCGCTTGTGGTGCTCCCCAGCGTAGAGTCGGCCTATCAACTCTTGTCGCAGATGTCGACCGTGCTCTATCTTATCCTATGTGTGATGATCTACATGGCATTCCTACGTCTACGTCGCACGGAACCCAACGCTCACCGTGGTTTCCGCATTCCCGGCGGACGGTTTATGGAATGGCTCATCGGCATCGTCGGCATCGTCGGCGTAGTATTCGCATCCGTGCTGAGTTTCTTCCCACCTTCGCAGATCAACACCGGAAGCCCAACTGTATACGTTACGATCCTCATCGTAGGAGTACTCTTCTTCTTCTTCCTTCCCCTCGTTGTATATGCACTGCGTCGTCCTAACTGGAAGAACGCTAAATCGGACTTCTATCCCTTTAACTGGCAGATAGAGAACCGAAAGCCTTCCGAGGTATCCAAATGGGCTCCCGACTATACGCCCACGAATGCCGAGATAGCCGTCGCCATGAAACGTGACTCAATGGAAGTGGCCGA
>CAJMDR010000080.1 GCA_905212215.1 uncultured Porphyromonadaceae bacterium | reverse complement strand
AAAAAGCACAGGCAGCCGCTGCCGCCGCTCTGGACTTTGGGCTATATAACCTCGAAATACGGCTATCATAACCAGAAGGAGGCCGAGGGTGTCATCGACACTCTCAAGACCCGCGGCTATCCTGTGGACGGCATGGTGCTCGACCTCTACTGGTACGGCAAGGAGACCGACATGGGGCGCCTGGCCTGGGATACGGTGAAATGGCCCGATCACAAGGGAATGTTGCGCAACCTTGCCGACAAGGGTGTGAATGTGGTGGCGATTACCCAGCCCTACATCAACAAGAAAGGGGGCATCGACGTCTATAACGAGCTTGTGGAGAAAGGCCTCACGGTGCGCGATGCCGAGGGAAAGAACCACGATGTCACGATATGGGTAGGGGAGAGCGGAATGTTCGACGTGTCGAACCCCGCCACCCGGCAATGGCTGTGGAACCGCCTGAAACCGCTTACCGCCGAAGGCATGGCGGGATGGTGGGGCGACCGGGGCGAGCCTGAGGTGCATCCGCTGAGCATAATGCACGCCAACGGCCTCAGCGCCGAGCAGTACCACAACGCATACGGCAACGAGTGGAACAAGCTTATCTACGACGGTCTCCGCGCCGACTTCCCCTCGCAGCGTCCTATGCTGATGATGCGCGGAGGCACTACCGGCCTGCAGCGCTACGGCGTATTCCCCTGGACCACCGATGTGTCGCGTTCCTGGGGCGGTTTCCAGCCGCAGATAAAGCTCATGCTCAACTCCGGTCTGAGCGGTCTGGGTTATATGGGGTCCGATGTGGGCGGCTTCGCCGTGGATCCGAAGCATCCCGAAGATCCGGAGCTGTATGTGCGGTGGCTGCAGATGGGCACTTTCTCGCCTATGCTCCGCACTCATGCCCAGCATAAGCCGGAACCTTACAACTATCCGGCCTACGAGGAGATTTCCAAGCGCTTCATAAAGATGCGTTACCAGTGGCTGCCATATAACTACACGTTAGCCTATGAGAACGCCACCACAGGCGCTCCTCTCGCGCGCCCGCTGAACTTCCGCAACGCTGCCAACGCTGCTAAATATGCCAATCTGCCCGACGAATACCTGTGGGGCGACGAGGTGCTGGTGGCTCCCGTAATGAAGGCTGGCGCACGCAGCCGCAAGGTGCTCTTCCCCGAAGGCTCGCAATGGGTGGACTGGTATAATCCGTCGGTTTACCATCGCGGAGGCTCTACGGCCACGGTGAAGGCGCCGCTCGACAGGCTGCCGCTATTCGTAAAGGCTGGAAGCTTTATTCCACAGTACATGGAGCAGATTGAGAACGTGAAGCAGTATGACCCCCGCTTCCTGACGATAAAGTATTTCCCGTCGACGCAGGAAACGAGCTACACGCTGTTCGACGACAACCATGTGTCGCCCACTTCGATAGAGGATGAACAGTACCGCCTCGACACATTCACAGGTCGCCGCCAGAACGCTGAGACGCAGATTCGCATCTCAGGCAAAGGTGGCTACGATGGCATGGTCGATGTGCGTATGTATACCATAGAAATCAGCGACACTCCTCGTGCACCACGCAATGTCACGCTCTCCACCGGCGACCAGAAGGTGAAGCTTGACAGCTTTGGTTCTGTGAAGGCAATCCGTCAGCAGGGCTGGCATTACGATGCCCGCACCCGCACTCTCACCGTGCGCATACCGTATGACGGGAACGAGGTTGTGATAACCGCATTGTAATGCAGCTGTTTTTGCAGTGGATTTGCACAATAAGGAAATAATGATTAACTTTGTGGCCTCAAATGGGAAAGCGCCTTCGCTGAACTCGGGAGCTTAAGGGCTTTAAGGAGTCTAAGGCTTTTAAGAGAATTAAGGGCGTTTAAGGCTTTTAAGGAGATTAAGGGCGTTTAAGGCGCGGAGTTCCGTTTGAAGCCATGGAGAGATGGCAGAGTGGTCGATTGCGACGGTCTTGAAAACCGTTGAGGGTAACACCTCCGGGGGTTCGAATCCCTCTCTCTCCGCAATAAAGCGAACTTGTTTTTTATCGGGTTGCATCACTTGTGATGTAGCCTTTTTTACTTTTCTCCATAGTGAAGTGATACGTTTGGCACTACCTCTTGGACGTCAAATTTTATCGAGGATATAGTCCGGAGAAGTCTCCATCTTCGAGAAGGCGAAGAGTTTCTTGCCGAGGTCTTTTATGGAGGCTCCGATATGGTAAAGGGTATCGGCAATTATCAGGAAACGGTCATGGATATTTGAGGCTGTACGCACATTTATGGGCGTATATTGGTCATTGTGCCTTTCAATGTCCAGACGCAAATTTTCGTCGATCCTCTTGGTATAAATTGTAGCGAAGACTCCTTTATTACGCTTGTTCAGCAAAGTGAGGACTGTCTCGTCAATATAATTGTCAATAAGGATGATGCGTTTGCGAGCGCGCCTTATGAGGTCGCAGACAAAGACGTATGCATCGAATATCTGTCCGTCGAAAAGAATCCCTTCGCGTGGAGGCAGAGACGTTTTAAGTACGAAGTCAACCTTTCCGGCAAGTTCTCTGATCTGATTGTCATGCTCCGAAAGTCGGCGGTCTATCCGGCTCTCCATGTAGAGGAGCCGTTGATTGACGCTGTAGCCCCTTAACAGATACTCTTTCAGCACTTTGTTGGCCCATTGACGAAACTGTGTGCCTCGTATTGATTTTACCCTATAACCGACTGAAATGATTACATCAAGGCTATATAGTTTAATTGGTTTGTCTGAATTTGCAATGTGCAAAAAATGCACATTGCTTTCTTCGTCAAGTTCTTTCTCCTTGAAAATATTGTTTATGTGTCGTGTTATTACAGTGCGGTCTCGCAGAAACAGATCAGACATCTGCTGTTGCGTAGGCCATACTGTTTCATCTTCCAGTCTGACCTCCAGTTTGACTGAAGCATCTGGTTGATATAATATTATTTCGTTGTATGTATCCATTTTTTAGGGAGGTTGCCGTTCTAAGTGCAAAGGTGAGAAAAATATTCGGCAAACCAGCGACTTACACTTTTATTCGTTGGCTTGCCGATAGAAGGTTGTGATAATGTGTCAGTAGCCTCTTCGCTCGTCCGACTTGTCCGACCGGTCTGACCTGTCTGAGCAAATCTTCCGGGGGCAACTCCTCCGCAAAAGCGGCTTCTATTTCTATTTCTTGACGGTGTCGAGCATCGCGTCGTAGCTGGTGAAGAGCCTTACCTTGCCGTCGGGTTCCACCTTAATGTAGAGTATGCTCCCCATTCCCTTGCCGTTGACATACATGCCATAGCGGAATATCTGGGCGCCGTCCGGGTCTCTGTAGTCCACATTCTCTTCCCAGAGGCTGCCGTCCGACAACCTGATGACATACCGTTTGGAATAGATGCGTATGAACACCTTCAGATTCTTCTCCGGCCAGTTCAGCACATACGACTTGTCCATGGTAAAGGGGAAACAGCCGAGCGCCAGAGGTCCGTATTTCTCAGGCTCGGAATAAATCGACGGGATGATGATATGGTCGAAAGGAGCCTTTGCGTCTGACAGAGGAAGCTTGTCGCCGATGCGGTATTTGTTGTTGTCCTCATCCTCGAGATAAATCTCATGGTCATACGCCTGGGAAATGCCGTAACGGCCATTCTCCGTTATCTGCCAGATAGAGATTGCCGGATTGAAATTGTCGTGCATGCCGGCTCAGGAGAAAGGAATGGTGTCGTATGTCATCCCTGCATCGTCGGTGAACTCTGTCGGGACTGTCTCCAGCATAGGCAGTTCGCCGGGAGCGAGAGTATCAGTGGGGACGTCCGGTTCCGGTGGCGGAAGTGGCTCGTCGTTGTCGTTGGATCAGGCGCTGAAAGCGAAGCTCATCGTCAGAAGAACCAGCATCAGTGAAAATTTATTCTTCATATCGTTGGTTGGTTTAGGTGGTTTGACAGGAGATTTTTACTATCTCCGATGCAAAGTTGACGTTTTTTGCATAACTGCCAAATAATTAAGAAAGATTTTCCGGGAAAAGAAAAGAGAGTGTTGCAGCCTATTCTCTTGTAGGGACGCACGGCTCGTGCGTCCGCAAATATTCGTCGGATTTTCAATGATTTATGCGGACGCACTAGCCGTGCGTCCCTACATTCTGATAATTTTGACACACCCTCATGCAAAAAGGAGGCTGTGTCCAAATTTGACACAGCCTCCTTGGATAGGTTAAGGCTAATTATTTAACCGATTGGTTATTTAACCAGCACTTTTGTGGTCTTTTTGCCCTGTATCTTGATGTAGATGCCGGGAGCGAGGTCCTTTTCGCCTACGCGGAAGCCGTTGAGGTCGTAGTAGAGTGCGGGAGCGTCGCTGTCATTGTCTATTCCGCTTACAGAGCCGTCCATCTTCTGGATAGACATGAAGTGCTTCCAGCCGGTAGCTGCCTTGTAAGCCGGGATGGACTCTTCAGGAACATACAGCGTGCAAGTTTCAGCGAAGTCTTCGAAGGCATTGTCAATAGTGGTAGGAGGAGTTACAGCTTTGCAAGTGAATTTCTTCAGAGCTTTGCAAGACCAGAAAGCTGTTCCTGCCACAGATTCCATGGATGCCGGGAGTATCAGTTCTGCGAGAGAAGTACAGCCGGAGAATACCATGGATTTGATTTCTTTAAGGCCATCTTTGATGGTGATGTTGGTGAGGGCTTTGCAGTCGTAGAATGTGCTTGCGCCGAGTTCGGTAAGGCCTGCGGGGAGTTCGATGTTGTTGATCATGTCGCAGCCCCAGAATGCGCTGCCGATGCTGTCCACGCTTGACGGGATGACGATTGTGGGGAGCTTCTTGCAGTTGCCGAATGCCTGGTCGCCAAGGACTTTAAGGCCGTCGGGGAGTGTTACGGAAGTGAGCGACTTGAAGCCGTAGAAGGCGCGGCTGATACGTTTTACACCGGCGGGGATGGTGAGCGAAGTGCTTACCTGCTGGCCGTTGATGTAAACCTTACCCCATTGGCTCTCGGAGGTCGGGAATACATTGTAAAGCGGGTTGGCGTTGCCGTTATCCATCCATACGTTGCACCATGCGGTGAGGTCTTCGATCTTCAGTTCGCGTAGCTTGCGTGCGTTGCGGAATGCATCGTGACCAAGCACTTTCAGGCTCTTCGGCATGGAGGCCGTGGTGATCTTGCTGTTATTCATGAACGCCGAGTCACCTACTGCCACTACTGCGTAGGTCTTCTTGTTGGCGGGGATGGTGTTCGGGAGGTTGAGATCGGTAAGGGAGTTGGTGCATCCTATTGCGGTAGCCTCGAGTTTCTGGTTGTCAAGAGTGTAGATGATATTGTCTACTGTGATTTCGGTAACGTCGGGCACTACTTCTTCAGCCTTGAAGTTGAAGCCGTAGTTCGCCAGGAAGAATCCGCTCCAGTTGCCTCCACCGGTGTTCATGCCGCAGAAGAGGCGGCTGTCGGCGGTGAAGACGGTCTTGCCGTCTTTCTCGGAAACGGTGAAGGTCGGGTTTTCGGACACATTGCTGCCGTTGAAGCTCAGCATGAACAAAGCTTGGATACCGTCCTGCTGGGAGTAGTACCAATCTATGGAGTCGGTGGTGAGCAGAGTTGCCTTGTTGCCGTTGACGGTGAAAGGCACCTTGTAGTCGTGGCCATAGAGCCATGACTGCAGACCCTGTACCTCTATCTTGCTGTCGCTTGTCTTGGTAACGTAAATGGGGAGTTCGTGCGATGCCTGCACAGCACCCTGCTGATTGGTCTGGTCAAGCTTGAGAAGGCCGTTGGATGCTACGCTGGTGATGTTCTGCATCAACGCCAGTCCGCCCTGCGGCGATACAGCGGCATAGATGCCGTGGTTGAAGGTGGCTTTGCTATAGTCTTCGTTGAATGTAATCAGCACAGGCTCTGTGCGGCTGAACTGTTCACCTTGCAGCGAATAGAATGTTATGGTTCCAGCCTGAGGATGACTGCCTACAACCTGGCTTGCGGGACAGGTAATGGTGCGTGAGGCCTTGTCATAGGTGCCTTTCACGTCATAACCCTGGGCGAGGCCTTTGAGGATTACATCGTTGGCGCCGGAGCCCTTCTGTATTGTGAAGTAGCCGGCCGCCTTGCGGTAGTTTGTGAAGCTGTCGAAGAAGGTGTTGAAGCTCATGCCGATGATGGTGTCGTTGGGCTCTTCGCCGCCGCCACCGCCCTGATTGCCGTTGGGGTTATAGTTGAAGCCGTAGTTGTTCAGATAGAAACCACTATAGCTGGTACCTCCGGTGTTCCAGCCGCAGAAGAGCTTGCTGTCGGCGGTGAAGGTGGTTATTCCGTTGGATTCGGACACGGTGAAGGTCGGGTCGTCGGTGAGATTGGTGCCGTTATAACCGAACATGAACAGGCAACGGGTTCCCGCACTGGAGGAGTTATACCAGTCTATGGAGTCGGTTGTGAGCAGGGTGGCCTTGTTTCCGTTGACGGTGAAGGGCACCTTGTAGTTATGGAAGTAGAGCCATGACTGCAGACCCTGTACCTCATACTTGGTGTCGGATACCTTGGTGACGTAAATGGGTAAGTCGAACGAGGCACTTACCGCTCCGCTTTGGTCGAGCTGGTTGAGTTTGAGACGACCGTTGGACTCTATGCCGGTTACGTCGTCCTTCATCATCACGACAGCGCCATCTTTGCCGTTTTGCACTATTGTGCAGTAAACGCCGGCGTCGAAGGAGACTTTATTGTCGGTGAAGGTGAGCACTACCGGGGTTGTCCGGTAATAGCTGCCGCCCTTTAGGGCGTAGAAGGTGACAGGGCCTAAAGAGGGGTGAGTGCCTATCACCTGGGCTGCGGGGCAGGTGACGGTGCCTGCTGTCTTGTTGTAGACGCCTTTCACGTCGTAGCCTGCGGCTAAGCCTTTAAGCACTACGGTGTCGCCCTGACCCTGCTCTACGGTAAAGTAGCCTGTGCAGCTGACGTAGTTGGTGAAGCTGGAGTAGAAGGTGTTGTAGCTTTTGCCGATGATGGTGGCGGGAATCTCGCCTTTGGGAGCCATGCGCTTCGGACCGGTGTATTTGTCCTTGGCGGTGAGGCCTGTCATATGTACCTCACGCTTAGGTGTGGGAAGCACCGTCACATTGGAGGAAACGATGCGCTGAGGGGTTACTGCCTCGGTCAGGTTGACCTTCTGCGGCATACGCACATGTCCCGGCAATGCACTGAACTGTACCTGCGCTGTCATGACGCCGGCGGTCAGCACTGCTGCCGTGAGGAAGCATAGTTGTTTCATGTTACTGGATTTGGGTTTTGGTTTCACTATGGGCGGGTTGCCCTTTTACGATTTGCAAAGTTAATAAAATTTTTGAATCTGCAATGTAAAAAAGTGAATAACAGCAAAAAAGGTAATTTGAAGCGAAATTTTAGTCGCTCAGAGTCCTTTTTTGCCTTGCTCAGAGACGATATTTTGGGGCCGCACGCAGAGGAGCGAAGGAGCAGAGTTTTTAAATTTGCACCTACATGCGGCTCAAATCTCTGCGCCCTCGGCATCCTCCGCATCTAAACAAAATACCCATCCCTCTGCTCCTCTTTTTCCTCTGCTTTTTCCTCTGCGTGAGGTTCAAAAACTGCGTCTCAGCGAGGAGCAACTCTCTGCGCCCTCAAATTTCCCTCTGCTACTCATAAGACATGATGATTAAAAACTCTGCTCCTCCGCGCCTCTGCGTGCGGCCAAAAATACCCACTCTGCGTGCGGTCATAAAACTGCGTCTATGCACGAGGTGGCAATAAAGAGGGCAGGGATTCGTTTTAAAGTTTATAAATCCCTCCATCAATGGCAATACAGCTATCCCTCCCCGCCTCCTCCGGCATGTCAAGACTGAGAACCCTCAGCCGCCATCTGTTAGTACGCATCATAGTGGCCATGGCAGCCGGTATAGGCGCCG
>CAJMDR010000079.1 GCA_905212215.1 uncultured Porphyromonadaceae bacterium | reverse complement strand
GATTATATGAAGATGCCTCCATTAAAGCAGCGTCAAGCTGCGGTCCATGCCGAAATTTTTGATACAGAGAAAGACTATACTGAATACATTTAAATGACCCTCAAATATCTCTTTGACAGGCTGGTGGCATTCATCGGGCTGTTGGTTTTGTGGCCGGTATTGTTGGTTGTGGCTATTCTTATCAAGGTGAAAATGCCAGATGGTCCGGTGATTTTTAAGCAGAAACGTGTGGGACAATATGGGTGGCTGTTCACGATGTATAAGTTCCGGTCAATGACGGTTGGGCATGGCGGTTCGTCGGTGTCGGTGGCGGGTGAGAGCAGAATTACGCCACTCGGAGCGAAACTGCGTCATTACAAGCTTGATGAGCTACCGGAACTTTGGAATGTTCTTATCGGAGACATGAGTTTCGTCGGTCCTCGCCCCGATGTGCCCGGTTATGCTGACCAGTTGAAAGGGAAAGACCGCGAAGTATTGAAACTTCGTCCCGGCATCACAGGACCTGCATCATTGAAATATCGCGATGAAGAAGATGTGCTCGCAAAACAGTCTGACCCGCAGAAATATAACGACGAGGTGATATTTCCCGACAAAGTCCGCATCAACCTCTATTATCTTCATCATTACTCCTTCCTCAAAGACATTGAAATGATTTTCTGCACCATCCTCGGACGCAGAATGAAGTATGACAATGAAATTATCTAATGGGCTTTGCTTTGTCTTGCTCCCCGCACCACTTTGGACATAAAAACATAAAGACAAAAATTATTCTCCCGCTACTACCGCTCTCCTATCATTAAAGTTGTCCTCCTGTCTAATCTGCCTTTTTGTCTTTCTGTCTAAAAACAACTAATTGAAATATGTCAACTGAAAGAATATTGCTTTGTCTGGCGCATATGTCAGGCAAAGAACAGGAATTCATAAAAGAAGCATTCGATTCCAACTGGGTCGTGCCTCTTGGTCCGAACGTGAATGGCTTCGAGAAGGACCTCGAAAACTTTGTAAACAAAAGAGAGGGAACACAGAAAAACACAGAACAATCAACCTGTCCTCCTGTTCTCCTGTCTAAAAAAGTTGTAGCTCTCTCGGCCGGTACCGCGGCTGTGCACTTAGCCCTTATTGCCTGCGGCGTGAAGCCCGGCGATGAAGTGTTGGTGCAATCATTCACCTTCTGCGCCTCTTCCCATCCCATCACATACCTCGGCGCGACTCCTGTCTTCGTGGACTCGGAAAAGGAGACATGGAACATGGATCCTGAGCTGCTCGAAGAGGCCATAAAGGACCGTATCGCCAAGACAGGCAAGAAGCCGAAAGCCATCATCCCGGTTGCCCTCTACGGTATGCCATATAAGATCGACCGTATCATGGAGATTGCCCACCGCTATGAGATTCCTGTCCTCGAAGATGCCGCCGAAGGCTTCGGCTCCCGTTTCAACGGTCAGGTACTCGGCACATTCGGCGAATACGGCGTCCTCTCCTTCAACGGCAACAAGATGATCACCACCTCCGGCGGCGGAGCCCTGGTAGTTCACACTGAAGAAGAAAAGAAAAGAGCTTTGTTCCTGGCCACACAGGCAAGAGAACCGATGCCCTACTATCACCATAAAGTAATAGGCTACAATTACAGGCTTAGCAACATCAGCGCAGCAGTGGGACTCGGCCAGCTGGAAACCTTGACGGAACGCCTCAGATTACGCCGTATCATGCACCAACGTTATGTAGACATGATGAGCGACATCGAAGGTGTTACTGTGTTCAGCAATCCCTCCCCGAACTTTGACAGCAATTACTGGCTTACCACAATTCTTGTGGACAAGAATCAAGCAGGATTCACCGCTGATGAACTCCGGCTACACATGCAGACATTGAACGTTGAGACACGGCTTTTATGGAAACCGCTCCACATGCAGCCTGTATATGCCGAAGCAACCCGATACGTCAACGGCACCTCGGAAAGGCTGTTCGATCAGGGGCTTTGTCTGCCCTCCGGACCATGCGTCAGTGAAGAGGACCAGAACTTCATCATTGATGCAATACATGAATTTGCCAGGCAGAAAAAGAATTAAAGCCTTTTGATTGTTAAAATTCTATAAGCAATACAATCACAATATGCCGACTGCCGCCGACCAACTCCAATTCAGACCAATAGACACGGAAGCAATGGAAAGGGTACTCCCCTACCTTGAGTTTCATAAAGAACGTAGCTGTGATTTCAGCTACGGAGGACTGTTGATGTGGGTCGACATGTTTGAATATGAATATGCCGTGTTCCGTGATACGCTGTTCATAAAAGGAAGAGCACCTGGTACCGTATGCGTCTCATCCTTTTTCTCCCAGAAGCTGAATATGGCATTTTCCGTTCCGCTCGGAAAACTTCCTCTTAACGAAGCCATTGCAGAGCTGAAGAAATGGTGTGAAAACCGAAACATTCCTTTGGAATTTTCCTCGGTACCTGAAGAATCGGCACATAAACTTATGGAACTTGGCGGCAAAAAGATGAAAGAACTGGTATCGTGGGAAGATTATATTTACGATGCCGGCGCTCTGTCAACGCTTGCCGGGAAGAAACTCAGCAAAAAGCGGAATCATGTCAACCAGTTCAAGAACCTGTATCCTGACTGGGAATTCCATATCATGCAACCGGAAGACGTAACCGAGATACGCCGCGTCACCAACCGCGCCGTGGAACGCGAGGCATCGCAGACGGAAGAGGCACGTCAGGAACGAGAGCTGGCAGGTTTGTTGCTTACCGAGGTGGAGAAAGGCAACAAACACCTCATAGGAGGAGTGCTTACCGTATCCGGCCAGATTGTGGCATACACCATAGGCGACATGCTCGGCGACACTCTATATATTCATGTAGAAAAAGCCGAACGATCAGTTTCCGGCTCGTTCGAGATGATCAATAAAAGCTTTGCAGAGGCTGTAACGGCACTTCATCCGGAAATCACACATATCAACAGGGAAGATGATGCCGGCGATGCCGGACTGAGACTGGCGAAGCAAAGCTATCACCCGCTATATCTATTGAAAAAATACAACGTTTCATTCTAAAACCCCAAGCTGTACCCATGACCGACGCGCTTGTAATAATTCCCACTTATAACGAGATAGAAAACATAGATGCCATAATCGACGCAGTATTGAAACTCGGCGACGATTATTCCGTTCTTATCATCGATGACAATTCGCCCGACGGCACGGCAGCTGCAGTGAAACGCAAGATGGAAGAATGGCCGGGACGACTGTTCATTGAGGAAAGAGCAGGCAAACTTGGGCTCGGTACTGCCTACATACATGGTTTCAAATGGGGCTTGGAGCGCGATTTCCAATATATCATGGAAATGGACGCCGATTTCTCGCATAATCCCAAGGATGTTCCAAGGCTGCTGAAAGCCTGTCGCGAAGATGGTGCCGACGTTGCCATAGGATCACGCTATGTGGGTGGCGTAAATGTGGTGAACTGGCCCATGGGTAGAGTTTTGATGTCTTTTTACGCTTCGGCTTATGTCCGTTTAGTGACCGGAATGAAACTGCGCGACACAACGGCGGGATTCGTCTGCTACCGCAGAAAAGTGCTGAAGGAAATAGGCTTGGATTCCATACAGTTCAAAGGATATGCCTTCCAGATAGAAATGAAATACCGTGCTTTCCGCAAGAAATTTAAGATTGTGGAAGTACCCATAGTGTTCGTCAACCGCGTACTCGGCACCAGCAAGATGTCAGGCTCTATCTTCGGAGAAGCAGCCTTTGGTGTAATTAAACTGCGTCTGAAAGCCCTGAGAGGCAAGATATGAAAAGAAGAAAACTGTTTTACAACGCTTTGATTATAAGCGAGCGGGAACCGTTCAAAGGATATCTTGTCACCGAGGGCAAAGATATAGCGGCTGTTGCAGAAGGAGAGCCGGATAGTCGTCTGATTGACTCCTGTGACGAGAAGGAAGATCTGCAAGGGAAATGGCTCATGCCCGGCGTGATTGACGACCAAGTACATTTCCGTGAACCGGGTGTGACGCACAAGGGAGACATAGCCAGCGAGAGCCGTGCCGCCATTGCCGGGGGGGTGACCTCTTTCATGGATATGCCAAACACCAAACCGCAGACAACTACGGTAGAGGCATGGCAGGACAAGATGCATCGCGGCGAGGAGACTTCGTGGGCAAACTACAGCTTTTTCTTTGGCGCTACCAACGACAACGAAAAAGAGATTGCAAAAATAGACCCGGCAGCCATTCCGGGGCTGAAGGTCTTTTTAGGCTCCTCCACAGGTAATATGCTTGTGGACAACGATGAGGCACTTGACAGGATTTTCTCACTGCCTTATATAATAGCAGTACACAGCGAGGACGAAAGCATTATAAAAGCCAATGCCGAAGGTTTCCGCGAAAGATATGGAGAAAATGTGCCGGTATCGGCCCATCCGCTCATCCGTAGCGAAAAAGCCTGTGTGGAAAGCACAAGAAAGGCAATAGAGCGTGCCAGGCGTCTTGGCACACGGTTGCATATTCTGCACCTTTCTACTGCCGAAGAGGCAAAAATGCTTGGTCATGGTAAACTTGAAGAGAGGAAAATCACCGGCGAGGCCTGTGTTCATCATCTCTGGTTCAGTGACGTGGACTATACCCGTCTTGGTGCCTTGATAAAATGGAATCCGGCAGTTAAACAGTCCAAGGACCGTGATGAACTGCGTCGGGCCATATCCGATGGCAGAATACAGATTGTAGCAACGGATCATGCCCCGCATCTGCCTGAAGAGAAAGAGGGAGGAGCCCTAAAGGCTGCTTCAGGAGGTCCGGGTATACAATATTCACTTCTGATAATGCTGGAACTCTCCTTGCAGGGAATTGTAACACCTTTGCAGGTAGTAGAGCTGATGTGCCATAACCCGGCGAAACTTTTCAACATACGGAACCGTGGATACCTTCGCCCAGGCTATCGCGCCGATTTAGTGATAGTGAATCCCGGCAAATCCACATTAGCCGGAGAAAACATATATTCCAAATGTGGCTGGACTCCATATCAAGGAGTACGGTTCAGCCATAGCGTAGAAGCAACTTATGTGAACGGAACGCTCGCCTATCATAACGGCGAATTCCAGACCCGTTGCCCGGAAGCCCTGACCTTCGGCAAACACTGAAAGGATGGAAGGAAGCGCCAATGGCATACTTCATATCTTTAACCCTGAGACCGATTTTGCATTAGGGTGCGGAGGATCCAACTTCACTCCCAACACAGCCATACGGTCATTACGGCGTCACTTGGCGCTGATGCCCGCATATTGGGCAAGAAAAGGAGATGCTATACTGCTCTTAGATGAGCCGACAGAAGCTGTACCACAAGAAACGGCAGAGATAATCAACAATAAAGAATTACATATAATCCGTTCCGAAGATCTGCGAGATCTCAAAGAAATGGGGATAACTTCAGTAAAGCCATGGGGATGGAATCATACCTTGAGACGATTTCTCCTTAACAACAATATAGATAAACAGCTACTTCCGGATTCAGCATCAATAGAAATCTTACGACAGAAAGCCCATAGACGCAATACAATAGAGTTTCACCGCATTGTCGGTACAGCAGTGGAATTTTGGCCATCGGAGTTCTCCCAAATAGAGGATATCAAAGAATGGTACGAGAAAAGAGAAGCCGGGTATCTTAAAGCGCCCTGGAGCTCATCGGGCCGAGGTGTGTATCATTTCACCCGGCAATGGAACAGTGGAATTGAAAACTGGGTGAAAGGAACGCTGTCACGGCAGGAATCCATAATGGCGGAACCGGACTGGGAACAAGATGTTGATTTCGCTACAGAATGGAGCATCAACAATGGGAAAGCCCGATTCTTAGGTTACTCACTGTTCAACGTAGATTCCAACGGTCAATATACCGGCAATGACACAAGGTCGCAGGAAGATATTCTCTGCCATTTGTTATATTATGGATGGAATACAGAATATCTCGAATTACAGAGAATAGCCTTGGAAGCTGTAATCCAGGACAGTTACAACGGTCCTGTTGGAATAGACTGTCTCCATTCACCTCAACATGGCTTCAACCTGTGTGTGGAAATGAATCTGCGCATGACCATGGGTATGGTGACAATGCTCAAAAACAACGAATTAAAAATCAATGCAATATATGAAGACTGAATCTCTCCCGTGCATCGCCATAGCGGGCAACGGCAACGTGGCGACTCATCTATACCGGTGGCTGAACACTCTCGGCTGCGAGGTAAGCAAAGCCAACTCCCGTACCTTAGAAGATCTGGATACACAGGCCGATATTTGCCTTATAGCCGTCAGCGACAGCGCCATAGGCGAAGTAGCATCTGCCGTGGATGCCAAGTTAGAAAAAGATAATGCCATAATAGCCCATACCGCAGGTTCCATGCCAATTTCTCTGCTGGAGGGAAGACGTCATAAAGGTGGCGTGTTATATCCCATGCAGACTTTTACCAAAGACAGGGAACTGGAGTATGCCTCTATCCCTGTTTTCGTGGAAGGGGTTACTACTGAGGTAGAAGACCAATTGCTCGATCTTGCAAAACGCATGACAGACAACGCACATCTGGCCGACACCAAAACCCGGGCACATATACATCTTGGGGCTGTCTTTGCCTGCAACTATGTCAATTATATGCTCTATCTCGCCGATAAGGCTGTAAAAGACTGTAATCTGAGTCTGGACATCTACAAGCCGCTTGTGGAAGAGACTGTAGCCAAAGCAATGACATGCGGCCCCTACGACTCACAGACCGGACCGGCACGACGCGCTGACCTTGCTACCCTGTGGACACACATGGATCTTCTGCAGAACCATCCCCACATGTCAAGGGTTTGCAGACTGCTCTCACAACAGATTCTCAATCTATACAAAGAGAAATGAGTTCAATACCATACGATTTAAGTAAAATAAAGGCTTTCACATTCGATGTAGACGGCGTTCTTTCTCCCTCGGTGATACCCATGTCCACCACGGGAGAACCGTTGCGAATGGTCAGCATAAAGGATGGATTCGTGTTGCAGTTGGCTTCGCGACTCGGATACCGCATGGCAATCTTCACCGGCGGTAAAACCGATGCGGTACGTATCCGTTTCGAGACTCTCGGGATAAAGAATATTTATCTCGGTGCCGCACACAAACTGCCGCTTCTCAAAAAATGGATGGCGGAACAGAAACTCAGCCCGGAGGAAGTGATATATGTAGGCGATGATATTCCTGACATTCCTTGTCTCCGCTATGTAGGACTGCCCTGCGCTCCTGCCGACGCCGCTCCGGAGGTGATAGACACAGCTCTTTACATTTCCCGGTTCAATGGCGGATATGGTGTGGCAAGAGATATTGTGGAACAAGTGCTTAAATCACAGAATAACTGGCTAAAGGATCAGGAAGCTTTCGGTTGGTAAATCTTTATCTTATGGAGAATGAATTTCCTTTGCAAGACCTTTTGAATAAATATAAGATACTGTTGGGCAGCAAATCACCACGCAGGAAAGAGTTGTTGGCACAGCTTGATATACCCTTTGAGGTTATTAATATAACAGGCGTAAAAGAAGTGTATCCCGACACTATTCTGCCTCCAATGGTGCCTCAATATCTGTCCAACCTCAAATTTAACGGCTACCGCAATCAACTTCAAGACAACGAGCTGCTTATAACTGCAGACACCGTGGTAATATCCGATAATGAAATCCTCGGCAAGCCACATAGCGAACAGGAAGCATGCGCCATGCTGCGCCGTCTTGCCAATCATACGCACACGGTAGTTACGGGAGTAACCTTGGGTACCCACGACCGGCAGAAAGGATTCTCGGCAAGTTCCAAAGTTACTTTTGGGCCGCTTTCACCGAAAGAAATTGAATACTACGTCACCAAATACAAGCCCCTTGACAAAGCAGGAGCGTATGGCATAC
>CAJMDR010000078.1 GCA_905212215.1 uncultured Porphyromonadaceae bacterium | reverse complement strand
ACTGATGCTCATTTCTCATTCACATTTGTTTTTAAACAAGCTCTTATGGATTCCACGTTCCGAGCCATTGTTGTTCGAGGGTATTGTCGGTTTCTCAAGGAAGTTGCAGACGTAGTCCCGGCATTTTATGAACCAGCGGATTTTTCCGGTGCATGGCAAATTTTTAGGCAAAAAGCTTACATAGTCTGAATATGAAGAAGAGCGGATCAGACACGCCTCTCAATTGAGTGCGGAGCATCTTGATCTTAGCATTATCAGTCGCTCTATAAGGTCTGTCGCCGGCCTGGACTTGTAGAGCATCTCACGGACGATATTGACCGGAGTTCCCTGACTGATTCTGACATTGAACATCGTCGCAGACAACGACTGTAACCGTTCATACGGCATACACTGAACTACACTCAGATAAGTGGCGGCGTCCTGCTGTTCCCGGCATCTCCGGGCCGGCTTCCCGTATTTTTTCAGACGCTTGCGCAACTGGCGGTTCTCTTTCGGCAGCCCGCAGACATTGCGGTTGAGCGAGCATATATGGGTGTGCTGCGAATCAAACGTCTTTCCGTAACGATTGAAGTTCGGAAAGAAGCCCTAAAGCATCTCGGACATGTCGCTATCCGCTGTTTACAGACACAACGATAGCGATTGTATCAGACATATACAATAAAAACCGCCACTGATTTTATGGGAAATCAGAAAATTATTTCAAAATTATCACCACACTTGTCCCTTCAGTCTATCCCCTGAATAGTTACCTGGGGTTGCACAAGTCGTTAATTTTCACTAACTTTGCAATTGGAAGTAGCAGCTAAGAATTGAATCGGCTCTATTCCCCTAATTGAATCAATTTAGAAAAAACATTTCTTCTTCATGCAACGGCATATCTATCTCCTGTGTTTCTTCGTGGCATCGATTGCCACTCTCACTTCATGCAACGGTACTGACCCGGAAATTGAATACATACCCTTCAAATCAACTACCGACGGGGAATGGGGAATGGTCTCGCCCACCGGCGATGTTTTAGTTTCAGAGCAGTTCAAAGGGATGCCGACCATGGCTACATGCGGCCGTTTTTTCGTGCCAAATGACAAGGGTTACTATGAGCTCTACACAACTGACAAGACACCTCAGCGTCTGGAAGGCGAATATCGCTATGTGTCGCTGTTCTACAAAGGGAAAGCTTTCGTGGCAAAACGCGACAAACCGCTCTCTGTAATCGACAAGGACGGCAATGTGCAGGTATGGCTTGAGAAGATGGAAGGCAAGAAGCCTACCTCTCTGCTGAATGTGAACGAAGGCTTTGCCGTAGGCGTGGCAGACACCGTGCAAGGTCTCATCGACACGGAGGGGAAATGGGTCATAGAGCCGCGTTACAGTCTTATTGGTCCCATGTTCCACGGCAATGTGGTTGCTCAGGACTCCAAGTTCTTCAACCTCAACAACATCCTCAACGACGAGAGCGCCACAATGTCGACCGAAGACATTAAAAAGTTCCCGGAGGGCTTCTGCCGTATCTTCAACACCAAAGGGGAAAAGGTGCTGGAAATTTCTTCCCGCAAATACCAAAGTGTAAGCCCTTACGTCTACGGCGATAAAATCGCTGTTTCTAAATATGTCGACGACGCATGGCGTGCCGGCATCATCAACCTTAAGGGTGATGAGCTGCTGAGCCCTTCGAAGAAATACACTGCCATCACCGAAATCAACGGCGACAATTTCATTTACATCAACGAAGAAGGCAAATATGGCGTTGGCTCCATAAGCGGCAAAGGCAAGACGGTTGCTCCACGTTATGCAGATTTGTACTGGGCCAATGACGACATCCTGGTCGGACGACGCGAGACAGACAGCGACGCTCCCGAATACCAGTATCTTGACTCAGAAGGCACTCCCATCATCACCAAGAAGTTCCTCACTGCCACTCCGTTCATTCCAGCCAACCGTAAGTTCGCCGTCGTATATGTGAGCGAAGACAAAGCCACCCTCATCAACCGCAAAATAGAACGTCTGCGCGATGCACCGCGTATGGCGGCTATTTCATTCAACGAAGGATCGGGAGTTCTTCGAAGCGATTTCATCAACATCAACGAGATGCTTACCAAACTCAACTTCTCAGAGACATCGCTCGATGACCTCACTTTCGCCTCTTCAGTGCAGACTGTCCTTGCGCGTCAGGCCCGCTATTATTCGTCTGTCAACAAGCCCAAGGCATCGGACTATACGACCACTTCCGATGTAAACATCTACCGCGACATCGACGGAGAGACAATAGAAGAGACAATACACTTCCCCACAACCCTTTCACACCGCACCTATACCACAAGGACGGTAATAGACTATGTTGACTATTACTGGGGATATTATTACTACCATAACCAGACAATTCCCACAGGCTGGGCTTTCACCACATCCACACCGAACCGTTTTGAAATCCGTTTCAACAACACAGGCATCATGCGTGGCAAGCTGAAACCGTTGCTCAAGGCACTCGTAAACCGTTTCGAGAAATACGGCACTGTAATCAATCAAAACAATGGTGCGGCGCTTCTCTCCCTTTCGGCAGGAAGAAAGGCTCTCATCGCAATACATTCGTCATCACTGACTGTGGAATGGGGCAACTTGCCGCTGTTCTCCTCCGACATAGCCAAATACGCCGATGTGCGCGAAGACCTCTCCGTCAGCGACCTGAACATGACAATGTCTTTCCCCGCCAACTTCGGTTTCTAATCTGTAAGACATAACAATTGTGAGGGTGTGCCGATTTTTTGACACACCCTCACGTCTTAAATGTTCAATGGCGAACAAATTAAACCTTAATAAAGAATCTGAGTCTTTGGTATAGACTGAATGAATAAAGCACACCAATGAGAATATCAATGAAGAGAGTGGCATTGGCAACCATTCTTGGCTTATGCTGCACGGCGACAGGATTCGCTGACGCCACCTTGCGTGGCAAGGTGATGAACAAGGCCACAGGGCTACCGATGGATTTCGTTACCATCCAGCTTGCCGATGCCAACGGCAAGAAACTTGCCATAGGCACTTCTACAGGCGATGACGGTACCTTTGAGATAAAGGATATACCGTCGGGCAAATACACTGTACTCATTTCTTTCGAAGGTACCGTGCCGCAGGAACGCGACATAATTATTGCCGACAAAGACATACTTCTTCCGGAGGTCACCCTGGCGGAAGACAACAAGATGCTTGAAGAGGTGGTAGTAACAGGCGTACGCCAACAGATGCGTTTCGACCTTGACCGCCGTGTCTTCAATGTCGATGCATCAGTGCTTTCGGCAGGCCAGTCGGCCAGCGAGCTGTTGGAGTCCATACCGTCAGTAGAGGTTGACCAGGACGGCGAGGTGAGCCTTCGTGGCAACTCCTCGGTAACAGTTTGGATCAATGGCAAGGAATCCGGCCTTACCGCCGACAACCGCGCTCAGATTCTTGAACAGATTCCCGGCGAGAGCATAGAGCGTATAGAAGTCATAACCAATCCTTCGGCAAAATATTCGCCCGAAGGCACCGCCGGCATCATCAATATCGTCCTCAAACAAGACCGCAGAGGCGGATACTTCGGTTCCGCCGAGATTGGCGCCAACACCCGTGGCGGTGGCAATGCTTCGTTCAACATCAACTACTCAGACTCTAAATGGGACCTCTATGCCGGTGTAGGCTTCCGTATGCGCCACAACAAAGGAGGGTCAAGCAGCCGACGCAATTACGACGAGAAGAACTCCGACGGAACCAACTATTTCCTGAACAGCGACGGCGAGAGCAGCAACCACGGCAACAACATCTTCGTGCGTCTTGGCGCCACCTATCATTTCAACAAGAAGGACGAGGTTAGCATCTCCGGCTTCGGAATGCTCGGCCACCGCTGGGGACACACCACTACCAACTATTGGTCCAACCTCACCAACCACTGGAGTCAGAACGTCAACCACAACAGTAGCCGGTCAAACGCCTACGGCGCCCACGGTGAATTGGGATGGTTGCACAAATGGAGCGAGAACCACACTCTCCAGGCCACTTTGGGCTATAACTACTGGGGCGGCCCCAACGACAATGTCTATGAGCAGCATCAGAAATTCCCCGGCATGGAGAACACCGATGTCTATCAGGCCCAGAAGCAGGAAATCAATACCCGCAGCGTGGAGGCTAAGCTTGACTATACAATCCGTTTCAACGATTATCTGAAACTGGAAGCAGGCTACAACGGCACATATAGCCATGAGAACACTCCTGTAACCACCTGGGGAGCGCCACAGCACACTACAGCCAACATCATCCAGAACCTCTACAACCGCTTTATCTACGACAACAACATAACGGCATTCTACACCACGTTGGGAGGTCGCTACGGCAATTTCTCGTATTCCGGCGGTATACGTCTGGAAGCATGGCAGATACGTACCCGCTCGCTGAGCTACGGTCAGGAACGCGACGATGTGCCTTTGTTCAAGAAGAACCGTTTCGCAGCTTTTCCCAGTGTGTTCCTGAGCTATTCGCTACCTAATGACAACGAACTGCAGATCAACTATACCCGCCGTATCCGCCGTCCGTGGGGTGGACAGCTGAACTCGTTCCAGAATATCTCCAACCCCACCGATATCTCCTACGGTAATCCCGAGCTACAACCGGAATACTCCAACGCTTTCGAACTCAACTACATCAAGAGCTGGGATAACCATATGATTTCTGTTAGCGGCTATCTCCGTACCGCCGACGACATCATGTCGCACCTAAGCTATATCACTTCCGAAAACGTAATGTACACCACCTGGGGCAACGTCACCAAGCGCATGAACTCCGGTGCAGAGATAGTTATCAAGAACCAGTTCTTTAACCGTGTCCTTGACCTCACCACTACGGGCAACGTCTACCAGAGTCACCTCAGCGCGTGGAACAAGGATTTCATAAAGGATGGCGTTACCTATTCCCTTAGCGGCGACAAGCAGAACAGCTTCGCATGGGATATACGCTGCATGGCATCGGTAAGGCTTCCCTGGCAAATGTCACTTCAGGCCACAGGACGTTATAACTCCCGCATGAAAGAGGCCCAGGGTCAGCGCGAACCGTCGTGGACAGTAGACTTAGGTCTTCGCAAGAACCTCGGCAACTGGTCATTCTCCATCAACTGCCGCGACCTCTTCGACTCGCGCAAAATGCACCACTTCAACATCGGCCAGGGCTATACACAGGACGAAAAACGCTGGCGTGGCGGCCGCACAGTACGCTTCACGGTGAAATATTCTTTCGGCAACATGAAGTCGAAGAAGCAGCACCGCGCCAACGAAGGCGAGATCCAGGATGGTTCCGGATATGGCGACGGAGGGGATATGTAAATCCGTTTGATAGAATCTAAAAGAGAGCGCTCAAGATTTTGGGCGCTCTCTTTTTCTGCTTAATAAAGGGTGGTTTAGGACTCCAAAGCGAGAAGGTCAGCAAACGATTTCGGTAGAATGATATTCTCCACTCCTGCTGCATCAGCGAAAAGTGGGGCTATTTCTTCGTCCCGGAAGCCGGCTATGCCACAGCCTATGCGGGTAACATAGAATTTCAGAGCCGGATGTTGCCGGGCAAACTCTATAAATTCATCGACATACGGTCTGATAGTCTCCACCCCGCCTTGCATGGTCGGAATAGCATAAGACTGACCTTGCAATCCTACACCTTGCCCCCATATTGCCCCGAACTTGTTCAGAGCTGCCCTTGCAGCTCCTCCTCCATGATGTCCGGCGAGGTTGCTGCCAAAGACAAACACTTCGTCCGGCTCGAGTCTATTGATATATTCCGGAGTATATTCCGGTTGTTTGACAGGTCTTTTCATGACTATTACTGTTCAATTATCTGTGTCCTCTTGCGCTCCTATCCAGGTAATTCACATATGCTTGCTGATACTTGCGTACTCATCGTAGATGTCGGTGAACAGGAACTTATCCATATCCATACCTTTGCTGTTCATTCGTTCCTTGACTCTGTCATAGTTGCCAACAACGAGGGTATTTACCAGACCTGTATCAAACAGTTCCTTTATCTCCAGCATCAGTTCTTTGGCGTTGATGTCCACCAGAGTGCTGACGAAAAAGGCTGCATAAGTGCCGTCGCAAGCTTTACATTCAGGCAGGTTGGTTTTAATGAATACCAACAGCTTTCTGAACGTCTCTATCAACTGCGCACGCCTCTCAGGATAGTATGCATAAATCATACCGAGCGCATCAGCCGCATAAGCACGAAGATAAGTCGAGTAACCGGGCACTCTCATGAAGTTTTCTATAGCCGGGACATTGTTCAGTCCGGAAGAATATAAAGCTGGAATAATCCAGTTATAGGCGAAATCCCCCATATGCATCTCCACAAATTCCATGGACTGACGCATCAATTCCAGAATAGGCTCAAGTCCTTTTTCACTTTTCAGCTGTGCGAGGAAAAGCAAAGAATGTATGATGGCGCTGTGATGGATTTTTTCGATAGAGCCGTCTGCTATACCTTTATATGTCTGCCCTATGACATAGAGTATGATGTTACCAATATCCTCAGCCGCTTCGTCAGGAGGCAATGCCAGAATCCGATCTATTACTTCCTTTGGCATTCCACGGACATTTTTCTCGGACAGGAACTCATCGGCGATGAACTGGTTCTTTACCGTCAAAGACTCCGGATATTCGGGTGTGTGTAAGAGTATTTTTCTAATACCACCTTACCCATCTGTTCTTTCATCGCCTCGAACCTCGCCAATAACTCCTCTTTCTCTTCTGAACTTAAAGAACCGGCAAAACCATTGTCATCATCGTCGTCATCCCAGTCTTCGTCATCCTCATACGGGATCTCATCATCTGCCTCATCCCAATCGTCTAAAGGCATAGTGTACTCGAAATCATCTCCGAGATTCTTTTTCAAAGTACCGAAAAATTTCTTTTCTTTTCTACTGGGACCGACTACGAGGTAATGCTTTCCTTTAAATCCGAACTCGTAGTCTATGATGGGAATATCGTCGTTATTCTCTTCAAGGATGTATTTAGCATTTTTGAAGGTCTCCACAGGCTCTATGCCGCCTTCTTCAGCAAATTCTATGGCACCGAAGATAATGTTGTGAGCCTCATTGTAGCTTATCTCCTCCATGTTGAGGTGATAAACTTCGGAATCCAGATACTTACTCAGCTCGTATTCCGACAAATTGGTTTCAAACCATAAGTCCTTCACTCCAAGGCAATAGGTATCGACAAGATAAGAACCTACCACCAGATTTCCGTTAGGACGCAATCTGGTAACAAAGACTGTTGCCATTCCTTTTTCCTGCCAGTCTTTGTTTATGTAACATTTGCCGATAGGCAGTTTCCTCGCCTTCTCCCGTATGAAACGTACCGGTGAGATAGCAGGCAGTTGAGGAGCCTTCTTCTTTTTCTTTTTTGCCATAGATTTATTTTTCTGCAAAAATAATGACTTTACTCATATAACAACTTCAAGCGGGAAAAGTCTCGGCTTTTACAGCTTATAGGTGAGCATTAGGTGTAGGCCAAGCTGCTTGCTGTCCACAATAGGATTATAAGTGAATCCGCTGCCTATCTCCATCTTCATATTCTCATAATATGTATGTCTTGAATAAATATCGAGTTCTGCCGTTAAGTAAAGTCGTTTCCAAAGTTGGAAATTCACCGATACTTCAAAGTGATTGAAAGAGGAACATGACTCGTCTCCAAGCACATTGATAGGCTTGCCATCCGGTGTCATTGACCAGTCAGCATTGGAATCATAACCTTTCCAAGTGTAGATACGATAGAACTGGTCTGCGATTTTGACCGACAGCCTGTCTTTCCATAACGACAAATTCACAACCGCCTTGAAAGAGAGTCCTGAACCCCAGTTGTAATTCCTGTTATAGTTTCTGTAGAAGTCAGTTAATATTCCTGCAAGAATAACGCCGTTTAGATGAAAATAG
>CAJMDR010000077.1 GCA_905212215.1 uncultured Porphyromonadaceae bacterium | reverse complement strand
AGATGATGATCGAGCGCATGGAGCAGATGAAGGCGTCCGACTGGGAACAGGGATGGATTGGCGGTGGTTCCGGCTTTGCCGGGCTTCCCCAGAAAGTTGGCGGCCGCAACTATTCCGGCTCCAACTCCTTCTTCCTTCAGCTGCAAACTGCCGCCAAGGGATATGAACTGCCCGTATATCTAACGTTCAATCAGGCCCACAATCTCAAGGCTCATGTCCTGAACGGCGAAAAGGCATTTCCGGTTGTCTACTGGGATATGATGGTCAAGGACAAGGACGGCAAGAAGATAAGCTCGGACGAGTACAAGGCTATGAGTAAAGAGGAGCGCAAGAATCTCGATGTCATTCCTTTCGTCAAGGCTTTTCCCGTCTTTAACATCGACCAGACCAATCTGCGTGAGGTCCAGCCGGAGCGTGTCCAGAAGCTTCTTGACAAGTTCAAGGTGCCTGAATTGCGCGATACGCAGGGCATGTATGCCCATGCCGCACTCGACCGCATGATACAGCAGCAGGGCTGGCTTTGCCCCATACAGGCAGACAAACGCGAAAGTGGAGCCTATTATTCTCCCTCGCGTGACGTGGTGGTGCTTCCGATGAAGGCACAGTTCAACACCGGCTCGACACCCGATGAGATTTATCGTGACGGCATGGAGTTTTATTCCACCATGCTTCATGAGATGACTCACTCGACGATGACACCGGAACGTCTCAACCGTGAGATGGGCGGTAAGTTCGGAGACCCGAAGTATGCCAAGGAGGAATTAGTTGCCGAGCTTACGGCAGCTATGATAAGTCATTCCATGGGTTTTGACTCGAAGATAACCGACAACTCCGCCGCTTATCTTGATTCTTGGATTGGTGTTCTCAAACAGGAGCCGAAGTTCATCGTCTCCATCATGGCAGATGTCAACAAGGCTTCCGACCTGATACTTGACCATGTGGATAACCAGCGTCTCGCTCTGGGCGAACAGCCGTATCTCGCAAAAAATGACCCGTGGCTACCGTCAGACCCGAATGAGGAGGTGCCGTTCAGGAACGCTGCTATCTTCAAGACCCGCTCAGGTGACTATGCCATACGCGCCTCATACGATGGTGTTGACCTCGGCATAAAGCCTATCGAGAAGTCAACTGCCAGAACCTATTTCCAGCTTACGGACGTGAAGGACAAGGAATCGTTCCTGAACATGACCGCCCGCAAGCAGTACGAATCCGAGATTGCCGGCATCGGCAAATCTGTGGCGAAGTCCAAATCTTTAAGCATCTGACCAATCACATCATGGCTGATTACAAAGTAAATTTCAAGAATCTGAAATCGCGTGTCGGCATTGACGATGTTGCCTATTCGCTCGGCTACCGCCTCGACCGCAAGGCGGGTGTGGGCAGATACATTGAGCTTGTACTCGGTGACGGCGCCAACAAGCGTGACACCATCATCGTGAGCAATCCCCGAAACAAGGCCGCACAGACCTTCTTCCGTCGTGACGGCAGCAAGGGTGACGTGGTGACGCTCATACGCGAGAATCTTGATTCCTTCTTTGTCACCGGCAAGGATGAATGGCAGAAGATAGCCAAGGTTCTGGCACGCTTCGCCAATATGCCCGAGCCGGAGTATAAGGAGGACAGGGATTATGTCAATTCGGCCCGGACCAGCCATGTGTTCGACAAGTCGAGGTATGAGGTGAAACCGGTGAATCCGGAACGGATACCAAAGATATTCTCTCAGCGTGGCATTGCTGATGAAACGGTTAGAAGCCTCGCTCCCTTCATCTCGCTTATCCGCGACACGAAGAATGAGAATTTCGACGGCTACAACATCGGTTTCCCTTATACCGAGGCCTGCGATTCCACGGTCAAGGGCTACGAGATACGCGGCTTGGGCGGCTATAAGTCGAAAGCGGCAGGCACCAACTCATCGTCCGCAGCCTGGGTCGCTGACCTGTCAGGGGGAAACAATGGTCTTGTGAAGACGGTGTTCTTCTGCGAGTCGGCCTTTGACGCCATAGCCTTCTACCAGATGAACCGGGCCCAGCTAAGTGACAATATCGCTCTTGTTTCCCTTGGAGGCACATTTTCCGACAGACAGATTACCGGAGTGATGGAGCGGTTCCCCAATGCGAGAGCCTTTGACTGCTTCGACAATGACCTTGCCGGACGTGTCTATGGTCTCCGCATCATGGCTCTGCTGGAGAATATCCCTCTCAAAATCACCAAGACTGACAATGGTCTGAAAGTGGAAGCCAAGGGGAGGACCATTGATGTTGACACTGAAAGGTCAATCATTCCGCAGGTCAGCGCCAGTCTTTCCATCCGCTACAAGATGGGACAATGGACACCTCCCAAGGCTTTCAAGGACTGGAACGACTGCCTGATGAACAAGCCTATGGCTCCAATCATTACTCCGAACAAGTCTGACCGAGATTCTAACCTTGCCGAACAACGTAAATCATCATTAAAACTATAATTTATGATATGTCCGATTATGAAAAAAGGTGCTGTCGCCCTCGTCATATCTCTGAGCTGCTTGATGAATGGCTTTCCCTCTATGGCCCAGCAGACAGACCCGACATTGACGGCCACTGTCATTCTCCAGACGGAGGAGCTGAAAAGCATCCACAAGAAGAGAAAGACCACTCAGGAGAAAATCATAGCGGCAGAGGCCGCCGTGACTGTGGCGCTTGACCGTGTACACAATGTCGAGAACAAGATGCTCGAATATCTCTCCAACGCTCAGGGAGCAATGCAGAATCTTTATCAGATAAAGCGTGCCGCCGAGCTTGTGGTGACCGAAATTCCCAAGAACTGCGACCTGCTTCGCAAGTCTGTCAAGGGAAATCTGAAAGGCACGGCAATCGCCGCTCTTGTATCAGATGAACTTACCGATGCCGCCGCCCAGATGGCTGCTCTATATCCTTTCATGAAACAGCTTGTCACTTCCGGTACCTACGACGTGACTAATATGGAGGGTAATACTGAGAAGCATAAGGTCAATCTTCTCAATTCGGCCGAGCGATACTACATAGCCAATGAAGTAGTGACGAGATTGGAGGCAATCAATACAGACCTCTTTATTCTCGCATGGCAGGTCAGGACTCTTTCATGGAACGACCTGTGGTTCTCTCTCGACCCCGAAGGATGGGCTTCTGTAATGTCCGGCAAGAACATTATCAACGGACTTATAATGGAATGGAACACCATCTATTTACTTAGATAAATCAAACGAAAACACACTTTTATATCACTATGGAAACAGAAAAGAAAATCGTTGGACGCTGCCCGTTGTGCGGCGGCAACGTTGTCAAGACCTGCAAGGGATACCGATGTGAGAACAACATAAGTGACAATCCTACTTGCTGTCTGAATATAAACGGCATCCTCGGCAACCGAAAGATGTCGGACGAGGAGATCGCCGAACTACTCTCCGCACGACGCATCATGCTTGACGGTTTCGCCACTAAGGAGGGAAAGACTTTCCCGACCGTTCTCGAACTGGGCGATGACGGAAGCGTCAACATGCAGTCTGTAATCGGAAAATGCCCGCACTGCGGCGGTGACATCCGTGTCGGAAGCCGGGCGTTCAACTGCTCAAACTTCCATCACCCTACGGCCCCGTGCAGCTTCTCTATATGGAGAAACATCGGCGGTCATCAGCTGACTCTTGCCAGGAAATCTGCGAGAAGGGAATCACCTCAAATGAACTGGAAATGTACCGGGATGACGGCTCTGTCTATCGCAAGCGTCTCGGTCTTTCTCCCGACAAACTCCAGATTGTAAAGATATGAAGCCGGGAATGAAACTGACGATACTGCTGATAAGCGGTGTCATCATTTGGGGCAGCATCTTCTTCGCCATCGGATGTAGCAATAATCCCAAGGAGCGAGCCAAGTCTGTCGCCGAGAAATCTCTTCTCGCCTGTGTCGATTGTCCGGAGACTGTCAAAATCAAGGCTGTCAGCAAGCCTGACAGTGTATTCGGGCGCGATTATGTCACTCAGAACGAGCAGATGAACATAGCCATGGCAATGCTCAAAATCAATCAGAAAGTCATGGCTGAAACCGACAACATGGAGAACATCGACTTCGAGAACAAGGAGATGACCGAGCTGATGGAACGTCAGATGTCGGCTGTGTCCATTCTCCGCAGCCTCGTAAGATTCGATGATCCGGCTAACAAGGAGAAAAAGCCTTTCAACGGATGGAAAGTCAAGATTGAGTATGAGGCTCAGTCTGAAAGCGGCAAGCCATATCGTTCCGAATACTGGTTCATTCTTGACAAGGACGCCACATGTGTTGTGAACTCATTTGAAATACCTCTCTTATAACCAACTAACTTACAAAACCTCACAGAAGATAATGAAAGAATTACTTGAACAGATTTCCACTATCGGAGACACATTCATCAGAAACGCAGACGCCCAGCTTGAAAAGGGCAACAAAGCCGCCGGTCTCCGGGCCCGCCGCGCCTCGCTTGAACTGGAGCCGTTGCTCAAGCGCTTCCGCAAGCTGTCGCTTGAAGCATCCAACAACAAAGACTGATCATCCGGCTGTCCCGGCACATACCCATGATGTCGGGACAGCCTTAATCCGATATAACAATTACTTCAACCAAACTCAATCAGCATCCCGATAATCAAAAGAACAATTCGTCTTTTTAGCCATTTTCACTTGAATATCCCTGTGTGTGTGCATCGGGATTTTCTTTTACTTTCTCTCAATCTTATGACTTTTCGCGTCCGTGATTTTCCGATACAAAGTTACGACGTGATTGTGTCGCAAGCAAGCGATCGCTTCGCTTGTCTGCGTTGTAAGCAGTCGGCAGCCTTCCACAATTTGTGCCAAATTGGGTATTCCGAAATCTTATATCTTCAAATATTAATACATTATGACATTAGGCTGGTCAATAAAATTAGCAGCCCTGACTATTATAAGTCAGGGCTGTATATATAAATCAGTTATTTTTGGTGGAGGGGAATGATTAACTCAGACGTTAGCCCGGTATTTCTACCTTTGCTCCATTTCCCCTAACGTTGTAATTAGTCTTCTTATCACTTTTAGTACTCCCATAGATATATCCTTCTTCATATTCATATATTTTATTGTTAATGATGTTAAACTTATGAAGTTACCACACCACACAAACGGTGTCAAGGTAATTTGGAGATCCATAGGTAAAAATGGCAGGGCTAAACTAATAACCGAGAAAATCCACATTTTTTATATTAGACTGAAATCTTTATAAAAGGTTTAATCCAGTATTATTATTGGCTCTCGCGCCCGTGTATTTTTCGCTACGAAGTTACGGCGGGCGATGCCGGCGGCAAGTGACCGCTGTGCTTGTATGCACGGAAAGCTGTCGGCAGCCTTCCGCAATTTGTGCCAAATTGGGTATTCCGACATCTTTCCGCTTGCCACACTTGCCTTATGCCATCTATGCCCGTCGAGTGTGATGTATCGAAAAAATTTCCCCGGACGCGAGAAGCCAAAAGGCTTCAAACCAAAGGGAAAAGAATTGGAACTCACAAACATAAGGAACTATGCACGGAATAATCTTTCAAATCAATACGTCACCCATTGACAGTGATGACTACATCGGTAGTGACACAGTATCGGAGGGCGACATGGCAGGCTTCGACTATCTGTATGAAACCGAAGAGGGCGAACGCAGTGAACTCATACATGACCTTGTGGAGCGAATACTCCCCAAAGGTATGTTCACACTCGACGCCGACAACGAGACCATTGTTTATCAGGGCGGCTTTGAGGAATGGCGAAAGTCGTATCTCGACCTTATCCGAACAAAGACGGAAGCCATTGACGAGGGCAACATCATGGAATGGATAGGTCCGGTTTATCAGTTGCAAAAGGCTATCGTAAACCCGCTTGAAAGTCCCGACTATTTTGTACTCGAATCGGACAGCTACGGCACCGCCGAGCGTTCACGCGACCTCATGCTTATGGTGGGCAAACTTGAAACCGGTGCGAAACTCTACATCGGCGCAATCTTAGGTTATCACGATTAAAACTGACAATATGGAATTTACTATCGAGAAAATACCCGTATGGGCTATGTGTTACCTCGTTAACGGAGATTATACCGGAATGACGGACGAGGACAAGGCTATCGTCGATGAATGGTGGGAACGGAACAATGTCGTTTCCGTATCTCCGGCTTCAGATGATGAAGGAAACAGTTTCCCATACTTTTCACATTTCCCTGCATTCGGTCTCGGCTCAGATGTTATCGATTGTTCAGTAATGGTAATGTAAAATAAACGTTTAATATACCGCTCCGGCATCCAGTCGGGGCGGTTTCTCTCCGCAAACTCCGTAAACCGCCTCTTTGAAGATAAACCGATGCCGAATTTATGACTTGAAAATAAATTTTTTCAAAAAAAATTATGGTACGCAGATAGGCTGCATCCGGCCTATCTAACTTTGCAGTGTCAAACAAAAGGAAGCATGGGTGAGCGGTCGAAACCAGCCCTCTGCTAAGGGGCCGAGCCTCAAAAAGACTCCGAAAGTTCGAATCTTTCTGCTTCCGCTTCAATGGACACTTGGCAGACATGGTGTATGCGCAGGACTGAAAATCCTGAGAATGTGGTTCGAGTCCACGAGTGTCCACGATAATATGCAGGTATAGCTCAGTCGGTAGAGCGTCGGTCTCCAAAACCGAAAGTCGTGGGTTCAAGTCCTTCTGCCTGTGCCAATATAAACTGGGGTGTCGCATAGCGGCTATTGCAGGAGACTGTAAATCTCCCGTCTTCGGACATCGTAGGTTCGAGTCCTACCGCCCCAACCGATATATGCTTCCGTAGCTCAGTGGATCAGAGCGTCACGCTACGAACGTGAGGGTCGCAAGTTCGAGTCTTGCCGGAAGTACCAGACACATGTGGGGTGTAGCAGTGGTAGCTAACGAGCCTCATAAGCTCGGAGTCGGTGGTTCGAGTCCATCCCCCGCAACCAAAATGTGAGAATGCCCGAGCGGTTCAAGGGGCCGGTCTGCAAAACCGGTATTCGTCGGTTCAAATCCGACTTCTCACTCAAAGATGAAGGCTTCCGTGGAATCCATTTAAGGATTGACGGAAGCCTTCCTTATTGATGTATCAGCAAGGCATTGAGCCGTTCGCCGACTTTTTCAAGTATGTCAGCGAGATCTTCGATCGAAGATTCTCCCTTATGACGTATCATCCTGACAGCCTTTACGACAAGTTCGTATGTATCATCAGCTATCGGAGAATCTGTTATCGAGTAATCGGAATCCTCGTACCTGTAGTATTTGTTGTCGTATACCTCTATCGGGGCATTGTAGCCCAGTTTGTCAGACCGCATCATCTGGATGTCGGCCTGAACTGTTCTTACGGAGACACCCCTGGTTATACCCTCCATCTCGTAGAGGGCATCCGAGCAAGCCTCGACGAGGTCATCCAGAGTCCACCGCCTGTACTTGTTTCTCAAGCACCGGTCGATTGTCTTGTATCTTAATAAAGCATTCTTGTTTACTGGCATGGCTGTGGTAAAAAACATTCATAGTATGAAAATTTTACTTGGTGCCATGCCGTGACAATAAGGATCCTGTGGCCATGACAGGGCACAAAAAAATCGGAAAGCTTTTCAGGACTTTCCGACTGTCTCCTTATTGTCTGAATAGTATGAAATCAGACGCAGATACAACTGCAATATCGCCGGAACCATCCTTCAAGCATGCTGCTAAAGCTAAAGCAATAGCAACTTACGCAGCAGCTACGATAGTTACGGCGGCGCCATATATTCGATATATTGTGTTGCGGTATCTGCATTGTTCTGAATTTAATTCGCCCGAAAGCGGGTGCAAAGTTAACAGAATTTCTTGGTATAACCAAGCGTATCCAAGACGATTACAGCAATTCGGCAATTCCCGCGCTGAAATCGACTGCAAAATTACAACAGAGGTACGCAATCTATCTGCGTAGCAACGGCACACGCTCCCGACGAA